>JAKSBM010000402.1 GCA_022361135.1 Desulfobacterales bacterium
CACCACCAAAACCGATAGTGTCAAAGGGGTGGGATTGGGACTGTCCGTCTGTTATGGGTTTATCCGGGACCATGGCGGGGATATCCAGGTCCATTCCAAGGAAGGGGAATGGACCCGGTTTATCATACGATTGCCCATTATCTGATGGGCACTAGGATACGGCCAGGTGCCAGCCCAGCCAGACCGCAGCCACACCCAGGACCAGGTGGAGGCCGATGGTGGTCAGGGCCGCAACCATGCGGCCATTGGCCATCATGGTGTAAATTTCAAATCCAAAGGTGGAAAAGGTGGTGAATCCACCCAAAAATCCGATGAACACCAGGGCCCGGAGTTCCGGGCTGAAGATCTGCCGGATTTCGGACATCCCGCCCAGGAAGCCAATGATCAGGCAGCCCACGATGTTGACCACCAGGGTGGCATAGGGCAGCCATGCATTGTTGAACATCAGGTATGAGGCCTCGTAGACCAGGTAGCGGCAGATGGAACCGGCAAAGCCGCCCATGCCCACCATCAATGCTTTGACCATCGTAATTTACTCCTCGTAAAACGCAATTGGGGGTTTTCGTCCCTCCCCTTCCCGGGGAAGGACTCTGGGCTGTATAAAGGAAAATCGCCGCTTTTACCAGCCCCTTTTTGGGGAGACCGGGTAAATTTTCGCATAACCGACGATTCCCCCTCTTCTTTTTTTCCAATATTTTGAATTCTGTTTTTATATCATTTTGAAATTTAAGCCGTTTTTTGATCTTCGCCCGTGGATGGAATGACGATTTTTTTTCGTTGTGCCGCCGGCCCGTGGAAATGGGGCCAATGGCCCGGGGGGCGGGGGATATCGAGTCGAGATAGTTCAAATTTATAATAATTATAGTTATTTCAGTTATTTTTAAGGCTTGACTATTTGATTTTCATGAAATAACTATAAAAACCATAATCCCCCACCTGCAAACCAAGGAGGCATTATGGAAGACACGTTGACTGTTTTTACGGCAAGCAAGCACTGTAATGTTTCATCCAAAACCATCATCAACTGGGTGGAGGCCGGTCATATCAAGGCCTACCGTACGGTTGGCGGACATCGCAGAATCAAGAAATCCGATCTCGAATCATTCATGCGCGAACAGGGTATCCCCATTCCTGAGGAAAAAGATGAAACAGCCAGGAAGAAAATTCTTGTCGTGGATGACGACATGATCATTGTTGAGTCCATTGTGCAGGCCCTGGAGGAAGA
>JAKSBM010000662.1 GCA_022361135.1 Desulfobacterales bacterium
AGGCCGGAGGATTGGGGATCATGACTTTTTCTACCCTCATCATCATGGTGGCCGGGGGGCGGGCCAGCTTGCGAAGCCGGAGCATCCTACAGGATACCTATACCGGATCGGGAAAATGGTCCTCACGGAATATCCTCACCTATGTGATCTTTTTTACCCTGGCCATTGAGTTGGCCGGTGCCCTGGTCCTCTATTTCCGGTTTACCCCGGAGTTTCCCCCGGTGACGGCGGCCTGGTATGCCTTTTTCCATTCGGTTTCCGCATTTTGCAATGCGGGATTTTCCCTTTTTCCGGACAGCCTCACCGGCTATGGCTTGGATCCCTGGGTGAATGTTTCCGTCATGGGCTTGATCCTGGGGGGCGGCATTGGATTCTTTGTCATCACGGAATTGTGGGAGTCCCTGAAAAAGCGGGAGTTCCGCTTTTCCCGCCTCAGCCTCCACACCAAGCTGGCCCTGACCACCACCCTGGTGCTCATTGTTTCCGGGACCCTGGTTTTCCTGGGTATGGAATGGGACAACACCCTGGCCGGCATGCCCGTGGGCGGAAAATTGATCACGGCCCTGTTCCAGTCCATCACCCCCCGCACCGCCGGATTTAACACCGTGGACATGAATCGGTTCTCCAACGAGACCCTTTCTTTATTCATGCTCTTCATGTTTGTGGGGGCCTGTCCGGGCTCCTGCGCCGGGGGGATTAAGACCACCACGGCGGCGGCCCTGTTTCTCCTGGGGATTTCCCGGTTCCGGGGCAAGGCCCATGCCCAGGCCTTTGGCCGGACCATCTCCGACGGGGACCTCAACCGGGCCACCAATATCCTCATGCTGGGCATGGCCGTGGTCATCATCGGGACCATGGTGCTTTTCATGACCGAGGCGGGAGGGATTTCCAAGGTGGCGGGCCACCAAGGGTTTGCGGAGATTATCTTTGAGGTGATTTCCGCCTTTGGCACCACCGGTCTGTCCATGGGGATCACCTCGGACCTTTCCACCACCGGGAAATTGGTGATTTCGGCCATCATGTTCACGGGCCGACTGGGCCCCCTGCTCATGGGCGCGGCCCTGGCCGGCAGGATTTCCTCCCGGGTGCAATTTGCCCGGGAAAACATCATGACAGGATAGAGATATGAAGCAATTTGCAGTCATCGGCATTGGTAATTTCGGATATTATCTGGCCCGCCGCCTCTACGAGCGGGGCAACGAGGTCATGGCCGTGGACATTGATTCCAAGGCGGTGCAGACCATCAAGGACCATGTGAGCCATGCCGTGGTGGCCGATGCCACCGACCCCGAAGCCCTCAAGGAACTGGCCCTGGACGAATTTGACACCGTCATCCTCAGCACCGGTTCCATTTTGAGCAATTCCATCCTGGCGGCCCTGAATCTCATGGAGTTGAATTTGCCCGATGTCCATGCCAAGGCCATGAGCCACTCCCATGGGAAAATCCTGAAAAAGATCGGCGTCTCCCATGTCTTTTTTCCGGAAAAGGACATGGCCCAATCCATGGCCGACCGCCTCCATGCCCCGGATATGCTGGATTATCTCCCCTTCATGGAGGGCTATGCCATCATCAATCTGCCCTGTCCCAAAAAGTTCCAGGGCAAATCTCTGATTAAGCTCAATCTGACCAATAAATACGGGGTTCAGGTCCTGGCCATCATCGAAGCGGACAAGCAGCAGCACACCCCCACGGGGACCTTTGTGGTGGAGGCGGGCCATCGCCTCATCCTCCTGGGGCCGGACAAGGCCCTGGACAAATTGAAGCGGTTGTGATGGCCGCCGGCCATGTTTTCCATCCGGGGGCCCTGGGGCATTGGATTGAAAATGGGGGGCTTTGGTTGAAAATATGGATTTTGGCCTTAGATTGTAAGCTCAACCTAGGAAAATAAAAAGGAGGTCGGCATGGCACAAAAGTTCAGTTCCGATAAAACCTTTATCATCGATCTTGAGCTGCTGAACACCTACAACAAAAAGGGGTGCGAGGCCTGTAACCGCAAGTTCAACCTCGGGGACACCGCTGTCCTGGCCGTGGGGCCGTGGCAGGATGGATATGCCAAGCTCATCCACGAGCGGGATGCCGTTTTTGATAAAAAGACCAAAACCTATTATGAAAAGGTCTTTTATCAATCCGTGAAAAAATAGAGTCCATGCCCCGGCCCGAAGGCCGGACCCAATGGATGCAAAATAGTGAAAACGCCCCATCGGTCATACCGGTGCGGGCGTTTTGTTGTTTGCCCGTATGTTTTACCGGAGACCATCTGCCACCGGAGATTTGTCTGAACCCTGGATGGGGTTATGGTGATTCTCAAAATAATGTTTCCATTTGATTGGAAGGGGGGTCTCCCTACCCGGCGATGACGGGGGGAGGAAGATTCCACTGTCATCCCCCATTCCTCCAGCCGTGATTGGCAAATTTTACATATTAAACCGTCAATTAAATAGGCAAATCCTGCATCCATGAACGCCTTGAATAAATTGCAAATTTTGAAATCCAGCGATGCTGTTAATCGTTGCCGGGTTAATAGGTTATGGAGAAGCTTTAAGTTTAATAAATTGATCGCAACACATAATAGGTTAATCGCAAACCCATCCCATTTTTGGGAATCGCCATGGAAATTAAAGGGTCATGAGGAGGAGGCCGCAGGCAAAGCCCATGGGAGCCTTATCCTCGGGCAACCCCTGGGTTTCACCCTGCCAGCCGGCTAGGTGGAGG
>JAKSBM010000141.1 GCA_022361135.1 Desulfobacterales bacterium
ATGAGCATTTATAAAAATGTGCTTTTCCCCTTAAAACTCCAAGGCAAAGACCAGGGCCAGGAAGCCCGCAGTCAGGTGAAGGAGGCACTGAAAAGTACCCACCTCTGGGAAGAGGTCAAGGACCGCCTTGACCAGGATGCACGATCCCTGTCCGGCGGACAGCAGCAGCGCCTATGCATGGCCCGGGCCTTGATCCTGCGCCCCCAGGTGCTGCTGCTGGACGAACCCACCTCCTCCCTGGACCCCGGGGCGGGGGAACACATTGAAGCTCTGCTTACCCAGCTGAAATCCCAATGCACCATCCTGCTCATATCCCACTACATGGACCAGGTAAACCGCATTGCCGACCAGCGCTTGAGCCTGGAACAAGGCCGACTGATATCCACCCCTTTATAAGGAAATCCCCATGCTGAACATCCACATCCCCGGACGCACTCCCCTCTGCCTGGAACATCTCCTTCTGGACTACAACGGCACCCTGGCCGAGGACGGCCGCCCCATCCCCGGCATCTGCGACCGCATCCAACGCATCTCCCGGGACCTCACCGTCCACGTCATCACCGCGGACACCTTCGGCACTGTAAAGGCCCAGCTGGCCGACACCCCCTGCCGCATTGTCCGCATCCCCGAACCCGATCAGGTACGGGCCAAGGCCGATTACCTGGAGGAATTGGGGGCAGACCGGACCCTGGCCTGCGGCAACGGCGCCAACGACGAAGCCATGCTCAAGGCAGCAGCCGTCGGCGTGGCCGCCCTCCAGGCCGAAGGCATGGCCCCGGCACTGGTCATGGCCGCCGACATCCTCATCACGGATATCCACCACCTTTTTGACCTGCTGGAAAAGCCCAATCGCATGGTGGCCACCCTGCGCCGTTAAACAAAGCAGCCCCTGGAAATCATCCCCCTTGAAAACCCAGCCGGGTTAAAATAGAGAGCTGCCCATGACCATTCCCTTCATTGGAAACCCATTCCATGGGGGGCCGCCACCCACGGCGAATTTTCACAGGACAAAAACACCTTTGCACACAGCGGTACCACCGATGCCGACGGCCAGGCCATGATTCTCATTTCAGCCCCAGGGTCTATTTAATATAGGAAAGCCACACACTGCCCTATCCGGACATGGAAACCTGCGACGGCAACTCAAAAAAAAACACATTCAATTAAGTAATTTACCCCTACTCACCCATGGATTAAATCCCTTTCTATCAAATGCATTATTAAACAAATATCTATTGCATTTATTACTCATTTTTTTCTATATTGCTCCAAATTTAAATCAACGGCCTTAAATTTGAGGGGATGTGGGTATGAAGCTGAGCGGCATAGGGACCAAA
>JAKSBM010000223.1 GCA_022361135.1 Desulfobacterales bacterium
ACAATACACGATAAGCTCCGTCGACTCTCTTCTGAAACGACAAGAAAAAACGGTAAACCCGCTTGCCCGAAAACAACTTCCTGCCATGTGGTCCCGGTAGGGAAATCGCAGCATGGAAGATGAGCCCGCCAGGGCCCCTTGGAAATCCAACGGGCGGAATCGGCGCAAAAGTCATTAAAGGTTAATTGAGAAAAAAAATAAAATTTCGCATTTTCGTATAAACAATAATTGATTGGTACAGGTGTAGAAAGGGGGTGAAATCCTTTTAATTCGGGCTTAGGAAATCAAAACAACCCATAAACGATATCCACTTCAAAGGGAAAGGGTAAGATAGATGACGATTCAACCAAATATGACCGACTACAACAAAGAATATGCAGAATTTAAATGGGAGGTCCCGGAGTATTTTAACTTTGCCGGTGAAGTCATCGACAAGTGGGCCGAAGACAAAGAAAAACTGGCCATGCTCTGGGTGGACGACAATGGCACCGAAATCAAAAAAACCTTCAACGACATCAGCGTTGAATCCAAAAAGCTGGCCAATGTCCTTGCGGCCCAGGGCGTTAAACAGGGTGACGTGGTCATCGTGGTTCTGCCCCGGAACATCGAATGGTGGGTAATTTTCACGGCCTGTATCCGCATGGGCGCCCTCCTGGCTCCGGGCACCACCCAGCTCACGGGCAAGGATCTGGACTTCCGGGCCAACAAATCCAAGGCCGCCTGCATCATCACCAATCCTGAAATTGCCGCCAAATTTGACCAGGTGGAAGACAAGTGCCCCACCGTTGAAACCAAGGTTGTCATCTCCGAAGCCAAGGACGGCTGGGTATTCTACGACGAAGCCATGGCCTCCGCATCCGATGAATTTGAAACCGCCGACACCAAGGCCGACGACAATTGTCTGGTTTACTTTACCTCGGGCACCACCGGTTTTCCGAAGATGGCCCTGCACACCCATGCCTATGCCATCGGCCACACCATCACCGGTAAATACTGGCTGGACCTGAAGGAAAGCGACATGCATTGGAATGTGAGTGACACGGGTTGGGCCAAGGCCGCCTGGTCTTCCTACTTCGGTCCCTGGAACATGGGGTCTGCCCAGTTCATCCACCACACCGACCGTTTTGATCCCGCCACCACCCTGGGGCTGCTCCAGAAATATCCCATCACCACCATGTGCGGCGCCCCCACCATCTACCGCATGCTGGTCCTGGAAGATCTGTCCCAGTACAAGTTCCCCAACCTGCGCCATTGTGTGGGCGCCGACGAACCCCTGAATCCGGAAATCATCGATGTCTGGAAAAAGGCCACCGATTGCGTTATCCGTGACGGCTACGGCCAGACGGAAACAGTTCTCCTCTGCGGTTCCTTCCCCTGCATCGAACCCCGGTTCGGCTCCATGGGCAAACCCACCCCGGGCATTGACCTGGCGGTCATTGACGAACACGGCAACGTGCTGCCGGCCAACGAAGAAGGCGACATCGCCGTCCGCGTGGAACCGGAACGTCCCGTGGGCCTGTTCAAAGAATACTGGAAAGAACCCGATAGAACCGCCTCTTCCTTCATCCCCGGCTGGTACCTCACCGGCGACCGGGCCTTTGTGGACGATGACGGATACTTCTGGTTTGTGGGACGCTCCGACGACGTCATCCTGACCTCCGGCTACCGCATTGGCCCCTTTGAGGTGGAATCCGCACTCATCGAACATGCGGCAGTTGCCGAATCCGCCGTTGTTTCCAGCCCCGATGAAACCCGTGGCGAAGTGGTCAAGGCCTTTGTCATCCTTTCACCGGGTTTCGAAGCCTCCGACGACCTGGTCAAGGAACTTCAAAACCATGTAAAAACCACCACTGCCCCCTACAAATATCCCCGTAAGATCGACTTTGTTGAAGAGCTGCCCAAGACCATCTCCGGTAAAATCCGCCGGGTGGAACTGCGGGACGCCGAATGGGGAAAAGAGTAACACCACAGCATAACGGCTAACGGTAAAAGAGGGGAAATCGACCCGCAGGCCCGGAGGATCTCTTCCGGGCTTGTGGGGTCGATTTCCCCGCAATATGAATTCTTAAAAAGGGAGCACGCATGAAAGAAAAACTTTACAAAAAGGAGATCACCCTGACCATTGTTTTTTCCGTTCTATTGCTGTTGGTGGGACATTCCGCATCCATCTTTGTCCTATTTCCCTCCCTCCAGCAGGGAACCTTCTGGGGCTTCCCCACCCAGTACATTGTACCCATCCTTCTGGGATGGTTCGGCATTGCCATTGTCTGCTTGGTCATGACCCTGGTGTGCAACAAGTTTGACGACGAGCTGGAAGAATACGTGAATTCCCTTCCGCCGGTGGAAGAAACCGAAACCGAATAAAAAAGGAGACAAGTTATGCCAGCAGAATATGCATTAAGTAATGTCTGGGTAGGGCTTGGCGTAGTTGCCATCCTTTTCTGTATTTTCTATTACGTGGGGTACGTGGCCTCCAAGAAGACCACCTCCGACGAGGACTTTTACGCCGCCGGTTTTTCCATCGGTCCCGTGACCAACGGTTTGGGCATGGCCGCCACCTGGGCCAGTCTGGCCACTTTCCTGGGGGTTATTGCCCTCATCCTCAGACTCCAGGTTCCCTTTGTTTACCTCTGGATTCAATGGGCCATTTCCATTCCCCTGCTCACCCTGCTCTACGGCACCAGCCTGCGCCGCATGAAGGCCTTCACCCCGGCCACATTCATCCTCCAGCGCTACGGCAAACCCGCCACCATCGTGATCGTCTGCTGGATGATCCTCATCATGGTCATGTATGCCCTGGGCCAGATGATCGGTCTGGGCCGTGCCTTTGAGCTTCTCTTTGGTGTACCCTACAACACGGCCATCATCGTTGCCGGCCTGGCCACCGTTGGCTTCATCACCATCGGCGGCATGTACGGTGCCTCCTACAACGCCGCCTTCCAGATGGTGGTTATGACCATCGCCATGATCGTTCCCATGGGCGCCATCATGAAGGCCATGGGCTCTTCCGGCTGGTGGTTTCCGCCCCTGGCATACGGCGACATGGTCCCCAACATGATGGCCAGTATTCCGACCTTCTTTGACATGAAATATGACTTCAGATGGTATTTTGCCCTGATCCCCGCGTTTACGCTGGGCCCCATTGCCCTCCCCCATCTGGCCATGAAGGTTTTCACCTCTTCATCCGTTAAAAGTGCCCGCTGGGCCGTGGTCTGGTTCGCCCTCTTCCTGGGCCTGCTCTTCTCCGGTACCTACGCGGTGGGTTTTGCCGGTAACTACTTCACCGCCACCACCGGTAAAGTCATCTCCAAACCCGACCAGACCATCCTGATTCTCAACGTTTTCTACAACCCGACCCTGGTGGCGGCTTTTGTCATGGGCGGCGCCGTTGCAGCCGGTCTGTCCACCATCGGTGGCAACCTCATGGCCATTGCCGGCCTGGTGGGTTCCGACCTTTTGGGCATTTTGGCTCCCAACATGGATTCTTCCAAGAAGATGAGATGGGGTTACATCGCATTGGCACTGGGCGGCCTGGCAGCCATCCTCATGGCCTTCAAGCCCCCGAAGTTCCTGGTGACCTCCATCCTCTGGGCATTCGGCCTGCTGGCCACCACGGCCACCCCGGCCATCCTCCTGGGGGTCTGGTGGAAGGAGGCCAACAAGCTGGCTCTCATCATCTCCTCCACCATCTGTGGATTTACCTACATCGTCATTTCCCCCCACGTCCTGCCCTCCATCGTTGTGGGCAAAGGACTGGTGGCGGCCCTGGGCATGTCCGGCGGCATGGTAACCATCCCCTTGAGCTTTGCCATGTTCATCCTATTGTCCATGGCCTTCAACCGCATGGCCATGTTCAAATCCTACGCCCCCACCCTGGCGGATAAAAAGGTCATCGACCGCATCCACGGCTGGGGAACGGACTACGAAGAAACCCGCTACAACGGCACGGTCACTCCGTTGATCATCTCCGCCGTCTGTATCGCCATCTTCATTTGGGGCCTCCAGCCCTGGAGCTGATGGGGTCGTCCTGACACCCAGCAGATCTGAATCGGGGATGTTCGGCGGATCCCTTCCGTCGGACATCCCCATTTCCCACAAAAACGGGCCCATTCTTAACGAAAGGAAGACAATGCATTATCTGACATCCATGGGACATCTTCTGGCCTTTAATCCCGGCATTTTAAACCGGGAAGAGAATCTAAAACGGCTCCAATACTATTCCATCGCCAACGTCCTCATCCTGGGATTGATTTACGGGGGAGCAGCCGCCCTCATGGGACCCTATCTTTTGGAACGCCAGGGCCTGGACGCCACGGGATTTAACGGCATCAAGGTGTTGGTGGCCGGAATCCCCGTGGCCTTTCTCATGCACGCCGGCGGGGCCCTCTTTGTCTGGGTCTTCATGCGGGCCATGGGCGGCAGGGCCAATTTTGTCACCGCCTATTTTTTCATGGGCGCCGCCGCCATCTCCCTCTGGTGCCTGGCGCCCTTTGCCGCCGCCCTTCAAATGGGTACCATTACCCCTTTCACCAAAGGATTCGGCCTCCTGCTGGCGCTCTACGGCTTCGGGGTGATGTTCAAAGCCGCCCAGGAAGCCTTCCAACTCTCCGGATTTAAAATGACCATTGCCACCCTGGTCACCCTCTCCTACATCGGTTGTTTTCTCTATCTTTGGATCTAACCCAGACTCTTCGGCCCACACGCACCATAAAAAAAACCCCGGTGGACAATGTCCATCGGGGTTGATTGGTTTTTGGGTTGAATTTAACCGCCCACCCTGCCGATTACGGCCCTATTTCTTTTTCTTCCGCCGTTTCCGGGCCTTTTTCCAGGCCTCTTTTTCCCGGGTTTCATGGTCCAGGATCATTTCACGCAGGCTCTCGGGTTTCCGGGAATCCTCCAGAATATCCCCATATTCCCGCCGGGTCAGGTGCAGGACCTCGATCTCCCGGTTCAAAAAGCCCTGGATATCCTTGAGAAGCTCCTTTTCTCCCTCGGCACAAAAGGAAAGGGCACACCCCTTCCTCCGGCCCCGGCCGGTCCGTCCCACCCGATGGACGTAATTTTCGGCCTGGTCGGGTAGATCATAGTTGATGACATAATCCACATCCGGGATATCAATGCCCCGGGCC
>JAKSBM010000678.1 GCA_022361135.1 Desulfobacterales bacterium
TACGCCCTGATGAAGGTCATGTCCCAGGAATACGGGACCCGGCATTTCCGGCTGGTGGTGAACATGGTGGATTCCGAATCCGACGGAAAACGGGTCTATGCGTCATTGAGCAATGCCCTGACCAAGTTTTTGAAAAATGTGGTCCTGGAATATGCCGGGTGCATCCCCTTTGACCGCCAGCTCCAGCGGGCCGTGCAAAAACGCAGCCTGCTTCTGGACCATGACCCGGATACCCATGCCGGCAATGCCATCAAGGAGTTGGCCGATTATTTAATGAACAGCAAGGTGCAATTCCATTCCGGCGGGAAATTGACCTTTTTTATGAATCGTATGCTTGGGGCCGGCAGTTAGGATAATTGCAGTAAAAATCCATGGTAAAAAAAGCGCCTAAAAAGATTAAGAAAACGGAAGCCTGGCGTCAGCAAAGCATTGTTGAGTATGCCTATCTGGTGAAACACATTGCCTCCCGGTTTGCCATGCGGCTTCCCTCCAGCGTCTTTTTCGACGAATTGATTTCCGCGGGATCATTGGGCTTGATCGATGCCGTGGATAAATTTGATGACTCCAAACATGTGAGTTTGAAGACCTACGCCCAGTATCGCATCAAGGGCGCCATTCTGGATGAACTGCGCAGCATGGATACCTATTCCCGGTCCATGCGGAAAAAGATCCAGGACATTGCCAAGGTGACCAAGCGCATTGAAGATGCCAAGGGGGAACCGGCCACGGAAGAGGAAATTGCCGGGGAAATGGGCGTGGAACTGGAGACCTACCAGGATATGCTCACCGATATCCATGGCGCCGCCGTGCTTAGCCTTGACGCCTTTGTTAAAACCCGGAAAAACGAAAGTTATTCCAAAACCCGTTTCCAATCCGGCCTCAAGGGGAACGATGACCCGGGACAGGCCTTTGATCGTGAAGAAATCAAACAGGTATTGGCCAAGGCCATCCAGAGTTTAAATGAAAAAGAACAGATGGTGATCTCCCTTTATTACCAGGAAGAACTCACCCTTAAGGAGATTGGAGAGGTGCTTTCCCTCACCGAATCCCGGATCTGTCAGATCCATACGGCCATTATCATCAAGCTGAAAAATAAACTCCAGGATTACGGCAAATAAACAACGGAGAAAAACATGTCCAATTCAGAAGATGAAAGCTTAATTTCACAGGATGATATCGACAAATTGTTGGATGCCACATCCCTGGATGATTTGGATGACTCTTCGGAGGAGTTGGATGACCTTCCCGAATTGGGGGAACTCAGCCAGGATGATATAGATAATCTCCTCAGCGGTGATGAAACCGATGATGGGGAGGAGGCTTCCGATGAAGATGCCGGGGACATGGACGGTGAGTTGTCCCAGGATGACATCGACAGCCTCATGGGGGGAGATGATCCCGAACCCGAAGACTTGGGTGAGCTTTCCCAGGATGACATCGATGCCCTTTTAAGTCCGCCGGCCGAGGATGAAGACGACCCCGATGATATGGAATTGATTTCCCAGGATGACATTGATCAGCTTTTGGGGGGGGGGCCGGAATCTTCGGAGTCCCAGGAACAATCGGAAGACGAAGATGAAGAAGACGAGGATGACGATGAATTAATCTCCATGGCCGATATCCAGGGGCTTTTATCCGATGAAGCCGACCCCGTTGACGGGCCGCCTGCGCCGGAAGCCCAGGCCGAATCCGAGCCGACCCCTCCGGCGGAGGAGGTGCCATTGGAGGATTTGCAGCCCTTGGCCGATGCCATCGAACAGGAGGCGGATATTCCGGCCGGGGAGGGCGACGATGCTGCGGCAGCAGCTCCCCCTTCGGATGCCGGGCCCGATTCATCCCCGGAGCCGGAGGAAAGTGCTCCGCCTGAAGAGACCGTGGTAAATTTGGATGCGCCGGAGGAGGAGGCCGCCAAAGGGACTGTGGCCCCGGAAAGAGAAGTGGAAGTAGATGCGGCATCCGATCTGCCGGATGA
>JAKSBM010000957.1 GCA_022361135.1 Desulfobacterales bacterium
TATTGATATTGATCCGACCTCCATTCATAAAAATATTGAGGTTCAGGTGCCTATTGTCGGCGACTGTAAACAGGCCCTGGCAGGTATCCTGGAATTAATGAAAGACAGCGATCCTGATGAATTTATAAACGGCCGCCATGAATGGCTGAATCAGATCCAGCAGTGGAAAAGCACCACACCGTTAAAGTATGAACAGGGAAGCGATGTGATCAAACCCCAGTTTGTCGTTGAAAAACTCTACGAAGTCACCAAAGGAGACGCCATCATTACCACGGAGGTGGGACAGAACCAGATGTGGGCTGCCCAGTACTATCATTTTGATGAGCCCAACCATTTTATCACCTCCGGCGGCCTGGGGGTTATGGGATTTGGCTTGCCTGCCGCCATCGGTGCCAAGGCGGCCTGCCCGGACAAACTGGTCGTTGATGTGGCCGGAGACGGTTCCATCCAGATGAATATCCAGGAATTGATGACCGCCATTGAATTTGGTCTGGATGTCAAAATTGTCATCCTCAACAACCAATACCTGGGCATGGTCCGCCAATGGCAGGAACTCTTCTACGACAAGTCCTACGCCTCCACCCCCATGGAGCATTCACCGGACTTTGTGAAGCTGGCCGAAGCATACGGTGCCAAGGGCTTCCGCTGCGAAGATCCCGCCCAGGTGGAAGAAATCCTGAAACAGGGCATCAACACCGAAGGTACGGTGATCATGGAATTCATGGTGGAACGTGAAGAACTGGTTTATCCCATGGTTCCCGCCGGCGGGGCCATCACGGACATGCTCCTGGTTTAATTCATTTTGAAAGGGTAATATACAATGGAAATCAATCGATACCTGCTCTCCATTCTCGTGGACGACGAACCCGGTGTCCTGTCCAGAATTGCCGGGCTTTTCTCCGGCCGGGGGTTTAACATCGACTCCCTGAGTGTGAACAGCACCACCGACCCCGAGGTTTCCCGCATCACCATGGAAACCCGGTGCGACGCCCACATCATTGAACAAATAAAGAAACAGCTCCACAAGCTCATCAACGTCATCACGGTAACGGATCTGACCGAAAAGCAATATGTGGAACGGCAGCTGGCCCTGATCAAGGTCCATGCCAGGCCTGAAAACCGGGCTGAGATACTCCGGGTCGTGGACATATTTCGATCCAAAATCGTGGATGCGGGACGCAACCACTACACCATTGAAATTTCCGGAAATA
>JAKSBM010000641.1 GCA_022361135.1 Desulfobacterales bacterium
CCTGTAAGGCATAGCGGATGATCCGGCCGATCTGCCGGGTATTCTCCCGCCCACCGGGTTTCCGCCGCCGGGGTTCCACCAGGGTGAGGGCCGCAGGTATGGCCATGAAGGCCACGGCCGCCTGGAAATAAAAGGGCATCCTTAAACTGAAGGCGGCAATGGCAACCCCCAGGGGTGCGGCCACGGCTTCCCCAAAATTCCCTGCGGAAATCAACCGCCCCTCGATCTTCAAATATTCCTTTTCCGCCCCCTTTTCCTTGAGGGTGTCGTAGAGCAGGGCCGAATCCGATCCGGAGATGAAACTCTGGCCCGCCCCCAGGATGATCTCACAGGCCAGGAAGGCCCAGAAATCCTGGGAAATGCAATAGAGGGCAAAACCGATAAATCCCAGGACAGATCCCAGGACCATGGAATTCTTGCGCCCCCAGATATCCCCGAAATAGCCCGAGGGCACCTCCAGGACAAAGATGGAAATGGAATAGACCGCCTTGAGAATAAACAGATCCTGGGTGGCCAGCCCGTTCTCCTGGTAAAAGAGATAGAGGATGGGCATGGTCAGCATGAGCCACTTGGACAATTTGATGATGTAAAGCCGGAAAACATTGGGGTGGATGGACCGGGCCATGGGCTGCTCCTCAAGGGGTGATAAAGGAACGGACTGTATCAGATTTCATGCCCGGAAACCAGAAATAATTCCAAAACAAATTATCACAAAACCATGTAATCCATAACAAATGCAGGCACTTAAATTGACAGGTTGCGACCGAGCTTTATTTTAGACCCTTGATCCGAATGACAGCATCCCCATGTCCTGGTTTTCCAAAGGATTTTCCACCGCTTCCATGGGATAAATTCTTCCCCATCCCGGAAAACGCCCGAAGATCATTGAAAATTCCAGGTGTAACCGGGGATGCCTTGAATTCCATGGTCCCCCGGCCTGCAATCCGGCCGGGACTCAACGAAACCATCTCCCAGGAGAAATTCATATGATAAAAAAAAACCTCACCAGCCGGTGCCTGCCCCTGCTGGTCACTGCCCTCATCTTGTTATGGGGCGGACATGCCCTTGCCCTGACCATTACCTATGGGACGGCGGACAATGGCCTGAGTACCATCACCGATACGGTGGACGGGATCACCCTGACCCTGGGTTCGCCCCGGAATGAACTGGATGAAACCGTCACCTTTGGGGCCACCTCCAATGGGATTGGATTCGGTTATCCCGGCTCCAGCTATCCACTGAACAATCTGGTTCTCACCTTCAGCGCAGATGTGGTCCTGACCTCCTTCCGATTCCCCCTAACCGACACTTCTGCGGTCACGGAGATTTTTTCATATCCCTTCACCATCACCGGTCCCGGTAGCACATCGGGCAACCACGACAGCCTGCTGACCAGCATCTCGGACAACCGCCTCAGCTATAGACCCGGAACCCTGGCCTATCTCCAGGCCAACCAGGCCTATACCCTGGCATTTGTCACCGACGTGGACATCATCGCCTATTTGGATGAAATTCAATTCAGCCGCTACACCGCCACCAACCCCATTCCAGAACCGGGCTCAATGATGCTGATGGGATCGGGCCTCCTGGTCCTGTTGGGACGAATTCGATCCGACTAACCCTAAACCAAGGCCGCTGGAATTCCGACCCAGTTCTCCCTATTTTACGAAGCGGCCTTTTATTTCCCGGTCACCGCCCGCCGGGCCGCGGCAAAGGCGTCCACACTCCGGGCTACATCTTCAGCCGTGGTGGCCCAGGAACAGACGGAAATCCGTACCACGGGCTCCCCCTTCCACACCGCACCCCCGCACCAGCAGACGCCCGAATC
>JAKSBM010000368.1 GCA_022361135.1 Desulfobacterales bacterium
CGGCAAAAAGCCATTGAGGTCATTCAGACCTGCATCCAAATGCTCCAGTCGCTGGCCCAGGCCGACTACCAGACCATGACGGCCATTGGAAGGGCATAGGATGATTGAGCAATGGCTGGAGGCCGTCTGTTCCCAGGCCGGTTGGGAAAAACCCTGGAAAAATAGCCGGGGAAAATACCGGTTTCGGTTGGAGCCGGATTGGGTGGTGGATGTCTGGGCCCCGGACGAGCGGACCCTGCGCCTGGAATCCCGGGTGGCGATCCTGGAGGGGCAGGAGGGGGAGGCCTTTTTGCGCAAGGCGGCCGTGGCGGTTCTGCCCCGGGTGTTCAAGGATGGGGCCACCCTGGCCCTGACTCCGGATAAAACCGGGCTGATTCTCCACCGCACCGTGACCCTGGGGGCCCTGCGGGCCTCTGATTTTTCCGGGGTCATGGAAAACTTTCTTAATGATCTTGGGTTCTATAAATCCCTGTGATGACGGATTCACGGGGCAACGGAGTTTGAAATTGGGCAGATATAGTTTGAAATACCTGGCAGCGGTCCTCACCTTGATTATCCTGGCACTTCCCTGCACCGGAGCGGCGGACACGGGCGACAAATCCTTTGCCGACACCGTTGCCGGGGCCTATGCGCCCCCCATCTCTTCGGTGTTTCACAATGATTTTTCCCATTATTCCGAAGCCGAACCCCTGGTCAATCTCCTGGAGACCTTTGCCCGGAGCCAGGGCATGCGGGCAGCCTTCACGGAAAATGTAAAAGGCGAGGTGAGCGGACGGTTCACCCGGATTCCGCCCATGCGGTTTTTGGCCGGGATTTACACGGCCTTCGGCATTGAGTGGTATGTGCTGGACGATATCCTCCATTTCTACGTGAAACGGGATCTGGAACGTCGCCTGGTCTATCTTTCCGCAGCCAAACCCTCGGAGATGAAGTCCATCCTCATTGATGCGGGGCTGCTCTCCCCCCAATTGCCCTGCCGGGTGAATGACAAACGCAAGGTGATTATCTTTTCCGGTCCCCGTGCCTATGCCGACGGGGTGGCCGCAGCCATCAAATCCTATGAAGATGCCTATCGCAATGAGCAAGAAGTGCGGGTTTTTTTCCTGAAACATGCCTGGGCCGACGAC
>JAKSBM010000507.1 GCA_022361135.1 Desulfobacterales bacterium
GCTCCCCCAACGCCGTTGCGGACAGGTCGGGCAGCTCGTCCATGCCCCCCGAAGCCCTCAAAAAGAGGCACCGGTCCATGAGTCCGGCCTGGGATTTGGACCAGGGTAATTTTTCCACGCCAACCTCCCGGATGCCGTCCATCATGGCGGCCACGGCCAGTTCCGGGTCCACCTGGCCCAATGGACTTTCCCTGAGCACCAAACGGCCATAGGTCACCCGGTTCCGGGCCTTCACCGACCGGCTGGTCCGGTCCCATTCCACCCCCTGGGAGGTCACCGGCCCCAGCTTGGAACCGGCCTCCCCCAGGGCCATGACATCGGCCTCCTCCAGGGGGGCGGCCAGGCGAATGCCGGCATTGCCCGTGGCCCCATCCAAATGGGCGGCCACAATAAAGGGGGCTGTAGCCAGGGGGCTGGGCTCCCGGAAAAAGGCCCCGCTGCCCGAGGCCAGGGTATAGGAAAAATCCTTCCGGTTCCGGGGCTTGCCCACCCGCTGGGGAAAGGCCAATGCCAGGAGGAATCCGGCCCGGTCCATGGGCAATGGGTCCCGGTTTCTGCCGCCCCGGGGCCCCAATCGTTTCTCCAGGCGCTGGGCGGTTTGGTTTATCCGTGTCCATCCGCCCCGGGACTTGCCCTGGGTCACATGGTGGCGGATGTCCGTGGATCCCCCGGCGTTTCCATCGGTGAGCACCGCAGCCAGCACACAGGCCAACCGCCCCATGCCGGAGGGGCCGTCGCCGGCCTTTTCCAATTGGAAACCGGTCACACACATGTGGGCCAGGCGGGGATGGATTCCGGCCCGGGCCAATGTCTTCCCATGGGGGGTAATGCGGTGGTGGGCATCCAGGGCACCCAATTCTTTAAGTAGCTCCCGGGAGGCATCCAATGCCGGTGCAGGGGGCAGATCCAGCCACTTCAATTCATCGGCGCTGGATACCCCCCATAGGGCCAGTTCCAGGGCCAACCCCGTGAGATCTGCGGACAGAATTTCGGGACGGGAAAAAGGAAGAAGCCCCTGGTGACTGTGTTCCGACCAAATCCGGTAACAGCGGCCCGGGGCGATACGGCCGGCCCGGCCCCGCCGCTGGTGGGCCGATGCCCGGGACACGGGGATAGTTTCCAGGCGGGTGGCGGCCGTGCCCGGGAAATACCGGGGCACCCGCATGAGGCCGGAATCCACCACGGCCCGGATACCCGGCAGGGTCAGGGAGGTTTCGGCAATGGCCGTGGAAAGGATCACCTTGCGCTCCCCGGGGGCGGCCGGACCAATGGCGGCCATCTGGGCCTTCTGGTCCAGGTTCCCGTAAAGGGGGGTAATGCGTATTCCAGGGGCTGTCCGTTGGGCCAACAATTCTTCCATGCGACGGATCTCATACTGACCGGGTAGAAAAACCAGGATATCCCCCTCGCCCTCGGCCAATGCCCGCCCCACGGCAGCAACGGCAGCCGACAGCACCGCACCATGGCGACCGGGTGCGGTCCGCCGGGGGTCCGGGGGACAATAAAAGGTCTCCACCGGGAACATCTTTCCCTGGGACTCAATCACCGGAGCCCCATCCATGAGGGCGGACAAACCGGCTACGTCCATGGTGGCGGACATGACCAGAATCCGCAAATCCTCACGCAGGGCCTCGGCCGACTCCAGGCAAAGGGCCAGGCCCAAATCGCTTTCCAGATGGCGCTCGTGGAATTCGTCAAAGATCACCAGGCCCACACCGGGGAGTTCCGGATCGGACTGGAGCATCCGGGTGAGGATCCCCTCGGTAATGATCTGGATCCGGGTATGGGGCCCCATGCATCGCTCATTGCGAATCTGATATCCCACGGTTTCCCCGGGCTGTTCACCCAGGAGTCGGGCCATGAACCGGGCACAACTCCGGGCGGCCAGGCGGCGGGGCTCCAGCATGAGAATGGTCTGTCCCCCAAGCCAGGGGGCATCCATCAGGGCCGGGGGGATAAAGGTGGTCTTCCCGGCCCCGGGCGGGGCCTGGAGTACGGCACGGCCCGCATGGGCCAGGGCCTGGTCAATCCCAGGCAAAACCCGGGCCACGGGCAGGGTCTGTTTTAAGGTCTCTAAATTCAAAATCGCAAACTCAATTCAAAATTGGGATCAAGGGGCCAGGGTATAACAAAATTCGCAAACCCCATCCCCGGCCATGAGGGTGGTGGGCCGCTCCAGACGGACCTGGGGGTTGAATCCTTCCATGAGGGCAAAATCCCGGTTGCAGGAAAAGAAATTCCCCAGGAAGGCGGCCTCCTCCGGGGAATGGGCCAGGGCCCGGTACATTTCAGCATATTTACACCGGGTGACCTTGAAGCGCAAACATTCGGGGCTTTCCTCCCGGACATCCAGTTCCAGGGCGCCCCCCTGGGTCCAGAATTCCAACCCTTGTCTAAAATGGGCCAAATCATTGCCCCCCATGGCCTGGGCCAGGGCCTGTCCCTGTTCCACGGCCACCTCCCGGATGGTATTGCCAATGATCTTTTCCACGGCCCCTGGGCCGTACTCCCGGTTCAGGGCCCGGGCCACAGGAATGAGAATCCGGGCTTCGGTCTCCCGCCGCACCAGCACGCCCAGCTGCTGGGTCAGGGTATCGGTTCCATAGTCTGCTTCCATCCCATCACCTCCCTTTATTTGTCCTTACCATGGGGTGCCGCAATGGTCCCAAGTGTGTCATATTCCCCCGGGACCATCAAGGCCGGAACATGGCCGAACCCGGTTTTATATTGACAGCATCCATGGGGTCCGGTATCTGGTTAATATCCAACGGTAATTTCTCTTTTCCCCATTGCGATATCGTGCCCAGCGATTCAATTTTACCATTTTCATAATGATTGTCCCCACCCGCCGATTCTGCTAAACCTAATGGGCCAAACCGTTTTCACACCATAACCCCAGGATCCGTACCATGATTTCAAACTGCCCCTATTGCAACAATCACCAGACAGAGACCATTTTTTCCGCCCACCTGCCCCAGGTGGTCTACCCCTGCCCCGAATCCATGGTGAAAACCCTCCACAAGGCCCCCTTTGAACTGCGAATCTGCGGACAATGCAAACTGGGCTTCAATGCCAGCCCCCTTTCCCCCGAAGCCCTTTGCCAAACCTATGACAATTACAATTATATTTCCCCCCTCACCGGCATCGGCACCACAAAATACCAGGGCATGCTGGACTGCCTGACCCGATTCTGCAGCCCCGAAGATCAAATGGTGGAAATCGGCTGCTCCCAGGGCTATCTCATCCAGGCCCTCAACCGGAAGGGATATCACCGGGTCAAGGGGTTTGAGCCCGGCCCCCAGGCCCTGGAAGGCCAGGCCCTGGGCCTGGACATCACCCAGACCTATTACACCACCGACACCTTTCCCCGGGAAAGCGTGGATTGCTTTTACCTCATGCACGTGTTTGAGCATTTTGACGATCCCTTTGCCATCCTGGAATCCATGGTTAGCCAACTTTCCAGCCGGGGAAAAATCATCATTGAAGTGCCGAATTTCAATGGATTCCACCACCAGCACCTTTTCTTTTATTCACCGGACTTTTTCAACCGCCTGGCCCGGGACTTTCACCTCACCCCGGTGGACACCGCCATTGACACCAGCACCGGGGCCCAGGCCCTGCGAACTGTCTGGGTCCATGATCACAATCCAGTCCATGCCCAAGCCCCGCCCCAGACCATGGACCCGGTTCCCCACACCCGACAATTGTCATCGGCCTTCAAAAAAACCCTTGAACAGATTCACAAGGCATTGGTATCTTGGCAGGGCAAACCGGTTTTCTGGTGGGGTTCGGGCAGTGCGTCCATCATTTATCTGAACCAATTGGATCCCGACATAATTTCCGGCGTGGACTTAACCATCGTCGATGGAGATCCCAAAAAATGGGGCCTTTTTGTGCCCGGTACCGGTCACCCCATTCACCCCCATGAAATCCTGAAACAACACAGGGCCGATCACCTGATCATCGGCTCCTCATTTTACAAGGAAATACTGGAAACCATTGCCGCCCAGAACCTTTCAACCGCATCACCCTTAATCATCAAAGAATTTATTTAATTTGGAGTCCGCATGAACCTGCCACCAGCCCCGACACCCCCGTCTTCCACCGCATATATCATTGCGGAAATCGGATCCAACCATAACCAGGACCTGGACATTGCATTGGCATCCATTGATGCCTCGGCGGCGGCCGGTGTGGATGCGGTGAAATTCCAGCTCTTCCGGGGCAAACGGCATTACTCCAAATTCACCCCCTTTTTTTCAGCCCATCCCCAGCATGCGGTTGAGCTGTTGGAAAGCCTTGAACTCCCCCGGGACTGGATCCCCCGGCTCAAGACCCACACCGAAAACCTGGGGATGGAATTCATCTGTTCGGTGACGGCCGGGGAGGATGTGGACCTGTTAATTGACCATGGGGTGGATAAACTCAAAATCCCTTCATTTGAAATCGTGGATCTTCCCCTGCTCCGCCATGCCGCCCGCAAGGCCGGCACCCTCCTCATTTCAACGGGCATGGCCAACATGGAAGAGATCGAGGATGCCTACCAATGCTGCAAGGAAGAAGGGCTGGAAAAATTGGTTCTTTTCCAATGCGCATCGGCCTATCCATCGGATCCGGAAATCATGAATCTCAGGGCGATCCACACCCTGGCCCTGGCCTTCCCCGATGCCCTCATCGGTCTCTCCGACCACACCCTGGGAACGGTGATTTCCCCGGCCGCCGTGGCCATGGGAGCCCGGGTCATTGAAAAACACTTCACCCTGGATAAAGCCATGGATGGGCCGGACCACCACTTTGCCATGAACCCCGAAGAAATGACCCAATTGGTCCAAAATATCCGGGAGGTGGAAAAGGCCATGGGAAATGGACAGAAACTGGCCCCATACCCCCAGGAAACGGAATATTACGCCAAGGCCAGACGGAGCATCCACGCCCGGCGTGATATTCCCAAGGGGCAGCCCATCACGTCGGAGGACCTCATCATCAAACGGCCGGGCTACGGCATCAAACCCAAATTCATGGACATCATCCAAAACCGCAAGGCCAAGGTGGATATCCAGGCCGATGAATGGATAACATGGGATAAGATATAAATCATGGAAACACGCCCCTACCAGGATGGAGACGAACATGGGATCACCACCCTTTTCCTCTCCTCGGACCCCCGGCACAGCCGCTCGGTTCAATATTGGAACTGGAGCAACAGCCAACGCTGGAACCAGGATTACCTCTCCCAGGTCAGCGAATCCCAGAACCGGATCATCGGCCACTATGCCTTTGCCGGGGTGCCGGTATATTATAAGAATCGCAGATTGCGGGTGGCCTCCAGCCAACAGGCGGTCATCCATAAAAATCACCGGGACCTGTCCACCCTGGTCACCCTCTATCAAGAGATTGAAAAACGGGCAGCCCAACGCTATGATTTTGTATTCGGTTTTCCCAACGACCATATTTTCCCCATTAAAACCACCCTGTTTCAATGGGTGGAAATCGCAGAATTCCAGGCCCATGAAATTCCGGTCACAGCCCTGCCGAAAACCGGAAAGGCCCCGCTTAAAATCCGTGAAATCCATAGCTTCCCAGTCGATTTCACAGCCCCCGGCCCGGAGGATAAATTCCATGTCCTCCGGTCTGCGGATTTCCTGAACTGGCGATTTTTCAACCACCCCATCAACCACTACACCCTCCTGGGTGCATACCATGGGGAAACATTGGTGGGATATCTGGTGCTGAAACTATACATGCCCCGGGACGGAAGTGGCCCCGTGGGCCATTTCATTGATTACGCCGCCCGCCGGGGAGATACGTCCATCCTCTCTCCCCTTTTGGCGGAAGCCCGTCGTTTTTTCCAATTCAATGGAATCCAGACCATCCTCTTCTGGAACCGGCTCCACCCCTATGTCGAATTCATGGGAGCCCTCTGCAACGGCAACAGGGGATTTTCCACCCATCTGGGAATTCGCAATTTCAACCCGGAATTGGCCCCGGCCGCCACCGCCCTTGGAAACTGGTCTTTCTCCATGGCCGATTCGGATGCGTTTTAAAATGCAACCATCCAAAATCAATCCCTGGACCCCAATAGATCCATCCCAATGCCCGACAGGGCGAGATGGAGCCCCGTGGAGGCAATAGAATGAAACTGGCCCTACTCAGCAATGTGAATATGGAACCCATGAAAACCTTCTTTCCCCAAGCGGTTTTCACGGGATTTAACCAATACATGAAGGAATTACTCACCCGGGAGTTAATCCAGGCCGAAACACCGGAGACGGTCTGGCTCCACCTGGATGCCCGGGAACTGGCCGGAGACCGATTCCACGCCATCCCCGGAGAGGAAGGGGTCCTGGAGGAGCAGACCCGGGAATGGGTGGGACTTTTGGCCCAATGCGCCCGGGATTTTCCCACCACCACCTTTCTGGTTTCCAACCTGGTCTTTCCCCCGGACAACCATGCCGGCCTCCTGGCTCCGGCCCCGTTCACGGAATTGGAAAACCGACTCAACGCCCTCCTGGCCCAGGAAATCCAGGAGCAGCCCAATGTCCTGGTCCTGGATGTTCGGCAACGGGTCTTCCTCCGCCATGGATTTGAACAGATCATGGATGAACGCTTCTGGTACCTGGGACGCATCCCATACGCCCAAAAGGGGTTTGAAGCCCTGGCCCGGGAGGTGAATCAACTTTTGGATGCCCACCGGGGAAAACAGAAAAAGGTCCTGGTTCTGGACCTGGACAACACCCTCTGGGGCGGGGTGGTGGGGGAAGAAGGCCCCCTGGGGGTGGACCTGTCCGAGGACGGCATGGGAAAGGCCTTCCGGGATTTTCAAAAGGAAATCAAGGCCCAGAAAAGGATGGGCGCCCTTTTGGCCCTCTGCTCCAAAAACAACCGGGACGACGCCATGGAGGTCTTTGAAAAAAATCCCATGATGGTCCTCCGGCCCGAAGATTTTTCCACCATGGAAATCAATTGGGAGCCCAAGGCCGTCAATATCCAGAACATGGCCCAGACCTTGAACCTGGGGCTGGATGCCTTTGTCTTCATCGACGACAACCCCGTGGAGCGGGAATTGGTGAAAACCACCCTGCCCCAGGTCACGGTGCCGGAGTTCCCCAAGGACCC
The DNA here is from genome assembly GCA_022361135.1 of Desulfobacterales bacterium. The sequence goes on from JAKSBM010000507.1 coordinate 7,117, forward strand.
CACGGCCCTGCCCACATGGTTTCTGGAATCCGTGGTCTACCCCCATTTTGCCAAACGCCACCTCACGGCCGAGGACCGGAAAAAGACCGAGCAATACCAGAAAAATGCCCAACGCAACACCCTGGCCCAAAGCCTGGACATGGAGAGCTTCATCCAAAACCTGGACATCAAACTCACCTTCCACATCAACCCGGAGGAACAGGTCCGCCGCCTGGCCCAGATGACCCAGAAAACCAACCAGTTCAACCTCACCACCCGGCGGTACACGGAAGCGGATCTCCGGCGGTTTGTCCAATCCCCGGATTTCCAGGTTTTTTCATTGGAATACGAAGACAAATTCGGCAAGGAGGGTGTCATCGCCCATGCCATTGCCCGCATGGAGGGAGAAACCGCACGTTTGGACACCTTCCTCTTGAGTTGCCGGGTCATTGGCCGGCAGGTGGAAGACCGGTTTTTCCTGGACATCCTCAAGGCCCTGCCCCCGGAAATCAATACCATTGCCGGAGAATACATCCCCACGCCCAAGAATGGGATGACTGCGGAATTCTATCCCGGGCAAGGGCTCAGACCCGCCGGGGACCAAGTATTCACCGGCACCGTCGCTGCATTGATAAATACACTGGACAGAAAATCGGAATAACGCATGGATCAAAACCTCATATTGGAAAAAGTCAAAACCCAGGCCGGACAAATCTTCACCATGGATCCGGACGACATCCAAACCGAAGACAGCCACAAAACCATCAAGGGCTGGGACTCCCTGGCCCACCTCCGCCTTTTCATGGCCCTGGAAGCGGAATTCGCCATGAAATTCGATGTGGGTGAAATGACCGGCAGCCGGACCATCCAAGACATTGTCCAGCTCATTGCCCGTCGGAGTTAAGCCATGGGATTTCCCCCTTCGGCCGGAGCAATGGACATGAGACCGCCCCTGGCCGTCATCCGGGCCGACGGCGGCAGCCGAATGGGTGCCGGCCACCTCATGCGATGCCTGGCCCTGGCCCAGGCGTGGCAACGGCGACGGGGCCAGGTGGTCATGGTCTCCCATTGCGACATCCCGGAGCTCAAACAGCGATTCATCCACCTGGGCTGTGACTGGCTGGATGTGCCGGAGCGGGAAATAAAAAATCCAGCCTGGGCCTGGGAAAGCCTTCAAGGCCGAATGGATATCCGCCCGGAAACCGATTGGTGGATCCTGGACGGCTACGGCTTTGACACGGCCTACCAAAGGGCCCTGGGACGGACCGGCCTCCCCCTGCTGGTCCTGGACGACCACCAGCACCTGCCCAGCTACCATGCCCACATCCTCTTGAACCAGAACAGCCGACAGCTGGATTCAACCTATGTCCTGGAGGGGGATACCCGCCTCCTCTCCGGCCCCGGGTTCGCCCTGCTCCGGGAGGAATTCCAGGCCCCCACGGCCCCGGAGATTCCCGCCCGGGCCCAGAACATTCTGGCCACCCTGGGGGGGGCAGACCCGGACCGGGTCACGGAAAAGGTCATGGCGATCCTGGATAAAATTCCCAGGGGGGATTTCCAAATCCATATTCTGGCAGGCCCGGCCAACCCCGCCCTGGAAGCACTCCTGGCAAAGGGCAGGACAGCCAAACATGCCACCACCATCCTGGCGCCGGTGGAGGAGATGCGTCCCCTGATCCAATGGGCCGACCTGGTGATCACAGCCGGGGGAAGCACCTGCTGGGAACTGGCTGCCCTGGGCGCTCCCATGGCCGTCATTGCCACGGCGGACAACCAAAGGGCCCTGGTCCAGGAACTCCGCACC
>JAKSBM010000533.1 GCA_022361135.1 Desulfobacterales bacterium
CCTAACTTAGGGTTTTAAATTTGTGTAACTATAAGTTGATATTCGGTCTTTGTCAATTGCTCAATGCCCCAATAAATGCGCCCTTGGGCCGTCAAAACCAGGCTGGATTTCAGCCTGGTTTTGACGGGATTTACGGGGCGGTGTCGGCCTACCTGTTTTCGCCCAGCAGTTCAAAGTGGGCCTGGGGGTGGGCACAGGCGGGGCAGAGATCTATAGCTTCTTCGCCGTCGTGGACATAACCGCAATTGCGACAACGCCAGCGGGTGGTTTCGCCTTTTTTAAATACGGTGCCGGCTTCCACATTGGCGGCCAGTTCTTTGTAGCGTTTGTCATGCTGTTTTTCCGCAATGGAGACGGCCTCAAATACCTGGGCAACCTCTTCAAATCCTTCCTTGCGGGCCACCTCGGCGAATTCCGGGTACATGGTGGTCCATTCGTGCTCTTCACCGGCGGCGGCGTCCTTCAGGTTTTCCAGGGTGGTGCCGATGACCCCGGCGGGAAAGGCGGCGGTAACCTCCACTTCGCCGCCCTCAAGGAATTTGAACAGGCGCTTGGCATGTTCCTTTTCCTGGTTGGCGGTTTCCGTGAAGATTTCTGAGATCTGAACAAATCCTTCCTTTTTGGCGGCGCTGGCATAATAGGTGTACCGGTTACGGGCCTGGGATTCTCCGGCAAAGGCGGTGAGCAGATTTTTTTCGGTCTGGGTTCCTTTTAAACTGGCCATTGTTTTCTCCTTAAGAAAATGAACGTTAAAATTAGCGGTTAAGTTGTACTTTATTTGGGGGTATTGTCCCTGCAGTCTTTGCAATACCCGCTGAGGCATATCCGTTTCCCGGTGATATTGAAATCCGGGGGCAGATCTTCGGGGTGCGGCATCCCTTCCAGTTCGCTGCTGTGGAAATCGTAGATTTCACGGCAGCCCAGGCAGTAAAAATGGTGGTGGTCCCCCAGGTTGGGATCAAATCGCCGGGGATCTCCATGGCCTTCCACCACGTCGACGATTCCGATCTTGGCAAAGGTGAGCAGGGTCCGATTCACCGTGTCCAGGGAAATGCCGGGGAAATCCCGGAGCAGTTCCTTGTGGATATGGTCGGCGCTGGGGTGGGCGGTGGAACCTTCCAGGGCCCTGTACACCGCCATGCGTTGGGGGGTGACCTTTAATCCATTTGATTTGCATTGTTCAATGAATCCTTCCATGCTGCCTCTCCTTCTTATTTCGTTTTTTGTAGTAAATA
>JAKSBM010000237.1 GCA_022361135.1 Desulfobacterales bacterium
ACGGGTATTCCCGTTCCGAATTTTTGGCCATGACTCCGGCCCATCTTAATGCCCAAAACCGGAACTGTTTGGTAGATGGTAAAGATGTGCGCCATGAACTCCTGAGGACCGGTCGTCAGGTTTTTGAAGCGGTCCATCGGAAAAAGAACGGGGAGAAATTTCCCGTGGAGATTTCCGCCTCGGTGTTGGATTACCAGGGGCGGCAGTTCTTCCTTTCCCTGGTGCGGGACATCACCGAGCGGAAGCAGCGGGATGCAGAGCAGGAGGCTGCGGCCCGCATGGCGGCCGAGCGGGATAAATTCGCCCTGGTGGGACAGGTGGCCGGGAAAATGGCCCATGATTTTAACAATATTCTGGGGGGGATCATGGGCAATGCCGAGATGTCCCTTTTGGATTGTACCCAGCCCGATGTGGCCGATAGTTTGAATATCATCCTCCAGCAAACCCTACGAGGGCGGAATCTCACCAAAAATCTGGTGGCCTTTGCCAAGGACCAGGAGCCCCGGGAGGTTCTTTTCAGCATCAACCGTACCCTGGATCTGGTATTAAATCTCATGAAAAAGGATCTCCAGGCCGTGTCCGTGGAACGGAATTTCCAAGAGGGAATGCCGGATCTTCTGGCCGATCCGGGCATGATTGAACATGCCCTGGTGAATTTGATCCAGAATGCCATCCATGCCATGTCCAGGGAGGACCACCCCCTGTTAAAGATTAAAACCGGATTTCGGGACAATCGTCTCATGGTTCAGATCGTGGACAATGGATGCGGCATCCCCCAGAAATTCCACGATGAAATCTATACCCCGTCATTTACCCTCAAGGGGAGCCAGGATGCCCTGGGGGTTTACGGGCCGGATATCAAGGGAACGGGGTACGGCATGGCCAATGTGAAAAAATACATTGAAAAGCACAGGGGGCGAATTTCCTTTGTTAGCCAGGAGGGGGAGGGGACCTGCTTCATCCTTTCCTTTCCCGTGGTGGAGCAGGGGCGGGAGCTTTCCGTGGGGGATAAACAACGGCTCCAGAACAGCGGCATAGCACGCCATTGCCGGATTCTTCTGGTGGAGGATGATGCCGTGATTTCCGGTGTCCAGCAGCGGATCCTTACCCAGCCCCCATTCGAGCACAGCGTCACCCTGGCCAAGACCGGGGAAATCGCGGCCCAGGTTTATAATTGCGGGGAGTTTGACCTGGTGAGCTTGGATTATATGCTCCCCGGCCAGATGAATGGCCTGGATGTCTACCGCTATATCCGTTACCGGGATCCCCAGGTCCCCATCCTTTTTATCTCCGGGAACATGGACTTTCTGGAATCCATGAAGGAGTTGTCCGCCACCGATCCCCACATGGATCACATTTCCAAACCCTGCGAAAACATCGTCTATGTGGATGCCTTGAACAATCTCCTCCTAACCGGGCAGGCCCATGCAGATTTGGATCATTGGAAGGCCGGGCAGTCCGGGGGATGAGGGAAGACGGATTCCCATCGTTCCCCCGGGGTGCCGGTTTTTAAAATGGATGTTTCCGGGGACTATTCCACCTGCTGGGCCCGTTTGATCAGGAGGCGACTGCAGTTTTTGATGTTTTCCTCGGTGTAGAGGGTGAATTCATCCTTGTAGCTTTCCCGGAACAATTCCTTGGCCAATTGCTCTTCGCCCTGGTCCGTGGTTTTGATGCGCCGGATCAACTCCCGGGTGGTTTCCAGGGATAATTCCACCGCCCGGGTGGCATCCTTGCCGTACAGGGGCCCCTGGTGGGCCGGGCAGAGGATGGTGGGTTTCAGTTTTTGGATTTGTTCCAGGGTTTCCATGTATGGGACGGCCCCGGTGAAAAACAGGGGCCAGATGCCCCGTCCCGGATAGTGGAATCCCAGACTGTCTGCGCAGAACAGGATGCCTTCCTTGGGCAGCCATGCCATGAGGTTGCCCGGTGAATGGCCGGTGGCGGTCAATAGATGAATATCCCGTCCCCCCAGGTCCAGGATGGTGTCTTGGTTGATTTCCCGGCAGTCTGCCATGTCGGGGATGACGGCAAGGGGTTCCCGCTGGGGGGGCAGATCCATCCGCTCCAGCCCCTGGGAAATGAAACCGTCCTCCTTGATGAGCAGGGGACCGGCCTTGGGGTGCTCCACAAAGGCCCGGGCGCCGGTGGCGGCCATGAGTTCGGCCTTGGGAAAGGCCTCCCTGAGGCCGGGAAGTCCGGTGATGTGGTCGGAATGGGGATGGCTGGGAACGATAATGTCCGGGGTGACACCCAATTGTCTGACCTGCTGAATCACCGCGTCCACCACCCCGGAGACCGCGGTCTCATAGAGGATGCTTTTGTCGCTTCCCTGGATCAGAAAAAGGTTAAAGAAATAATTGCCCAGCATGTGAACACCCGGGGCCAACTCCTTGGGGAATTCCTCTTCCGGGATATAGTGCCGGGCTATAGACATGATTGAAATACCTCCATTCCCATGCGATCGATCATTTTACCCAGGCGTTCGCCGGCCTTGGCATTTTCCTGGTAACAGGCAATGACCTTTTCGATGGCGTCCAGGGCCTGATCGTCGTCCAGGCCGGTGACCAATTCTTCGGCAATCCGGGGGCGCATGCCCACATTCCCACCAATGACCAGGGTCCATCCCTGGGGCTGGCCAATGAGACCGACATCCCGGACCCAGGACTCGGAACAGCTTAACTTGCATCCGGAAACCGCCATTTTGAATTTCCCGGGCAGCTTATGGGCATGGTATTTTTCATCCAGCTTCATGCCCATGCCCAGGGCATCCTGTTTCCCCAGTTTGCAGAATGTGGTGCCCGGACAGGTGCGAACGCTGCGGACGCAGAGGCCCACGGCCGCTCCCTTGCTCAGGCTCAGTTCGTCCCAGACCTTGTCGATGTCCTCTTCCTTGAGCCCAACAATGGCAATGCGGGTGGCCCCGGTAATTTTCACGGCCTGGGCCTGGTATTTTTCAGAGACATCTGCGATGCGTCTGAGTAGATCCGGAGTCACCACACCACAGGGGATGTGGGGGGCGATGGCGTAGGTTTGGTTGTCCCTTTGCGGGATGGCTCCTTTTTCTCCTAACTTCAGCATGTCTATCTCCTTTTACCCATTAAATTTACTAAATAATTGTATAAGCTAAAAATCATAACCAGCCTTGTCAAGCAAAAGAATCCCTTATTTAAAGGGAGTGTCTGATTATTTTCAGACTAGTAAAATAAAGTTGAAAACTCGGGTTCCGTGGGATATATAAAGCGGCATTACTGACTTTAGATGGGGATGTCTAAGTAATGCGCGTATTCTTGATTCAAATTTTCGTTTTATTATGCTGTGCCGTGGCGGTCCATGCTTCACCCGTCCAATGGTCCGACGGCAATGGCCATTGGTACCAGGTGGTCCAGCAGGATGATACCCTGAATTGGGAAACGGCCCGGGATGAGGCAGACGCCGCCGGGGGGCACCTGGTAACCATTACTTCCGAAGCTGAAAATAATTTTGTTTTCGGTCTGGTTTCCTCCGGGAAATATGCCAACTACTGGCTGGGTGGATATCGCGAAACCGACAATCAGGATCCTTCCCTTGGCTGGGCCTGGGTAAACGACGAAGAATGGTCCTATACCAATTGGCTTCCCAATGAGCCCAACAATGGTGCGGGTGCCGGCCAGGACTATCTCCACTACTGGGGTGCATCCCATCGGTGGGATGATATGCACAATGGGGATTATATGAATGGATATATCATCGAATATAATTATAACCCCTCCGCCGTGCCCGAGCCCTCCACCCTGGCTCTCATGGGAATGGGAATTCTGGGGCTGGCCCATGTCAGCCGGAGACGATTTTCCTAGTTGGGAGTTTTGTAAATTGGAAATGAGGTATACCGTGAAATATATTGTAACGATAATCCTGTCCCTGATAATTCCGACCCTTTTCTTTGCGCTGCCGGTGCAATGGGATGAGCAGAGCGGTGGAAACGGCCATTGGTATGAGGTGGTCCTGGTTGACAATAATCTGACCTGGAATGAAGCCAAGGCCCAAAGCCGTGACCGCAATGGCTATCTAACATCCATTACCACAGCCCAGGAAAATGATTTTGTCTTCGGCCTGGTTTCCGATTACGTGGGAAATACCCCAGTAGACAATTGGGTGAATGACTATTGGCTGGGAGGATTTCGGGTTCAGGATGATGCTGGAAATTATACCCAGTCCTGGGCATGGGATTCAGGTGAAGATTGGGAATATACCAATTGGAACTCTATCAGCAACGAACCCAACAATTATGGGGGAAATCAGAATTATCTCCATTATTGGTACGGGTCGGTGTGGGACGATGTCCACGATCATTATTGGATGAGTGGGTTTGTGGTGGAGTATCTTGATGACCCCAGTGCTCCGGTTCCAGAACCTTCCACCCTTACCCTGGTGGGGTTGGGGCTTCTGGGATTAGCAGGGTTGGGGCGCAGGCGATACCTCGGCTGATCCATCGATTAACTACCACGGAAAAATCATTGGGCTGCACGGCAGCCCTTTTTTTATGCCAATGCATTATGCCTTTGGTTTATGATTGAAAAGTGAGTAAAAAAACAGAGGGTAGATTCCGTTTGATAATTGAATTCCAATGGCATTTAAAGTATGGTGCTGTCCTTGAATCCCTCTGGGATTAAAGAAGAACTTTTTTGATTTAAGGATTGAAGGCAGATGCGCCATTTTTTAATATCGTTGTTTATTCTTCTTTTCCTGGTCGCCATTGCCCAGGCCACCCCGGTTTACAATGAAGATACCGGCCATTGGTACGAAGTGGTTCAAGTTGACGAAAGTATTACCTGGGAAGATGCCCAGAGCGGTGCCGATGACATGGGCGGATACCTGGTGAGCTTGAACAGTGCCCAGGAAAATATCCATGTCTGGCAGATGCTCAACGACCAGGAGGATTCCCAAGCCGGGGACTTCTGGCTGGGGGGATACCAGGATGATTATGGAAATTGGGCCTGGGACTCCGGGGAAGAATGGGGGTATGAACCCTGGTTTGCGGAGCTGGACGATTGGGTTTTCCCCGGGGACGACTACCTACAATACTTCGATTATCTCCCCCTGGCCTGGGACGATGCCTGGAATTTCGATCCAACCATTTACGGCTATGTTGTGGAATATGATCAGGATCCCTTTGCCACTGTTCCCGAGCCCGGAACCATGGCCTTGCTGGGCATGGGATTGATCGGCCTGGCCCGCCTCCACCGGGGGCGCCTGATTTAACGCTTTTCCTTTTCCATATATTTCTTTTTTCCGGGACTTTCCCTGTCCCTTGTTAACCGGTGCCGGTGGGCAAGTTTTACATTGGATTTTTTAGGCCCATCCGGTTTCCTCTCCCCAAAAAAAGGGTGGCATTCATTTAAAATTTCGTATTAACGTTCCCTTAACGGCGGCCCAATTATCCTGTTTTATCGTTAACCCTGTGTAAAAAGGATTTCCAATGGGAAAACAGCGTATTTTATTTCTGGACCTGGCCCGGGGCATGGCCATTTTTTTCATGATTATGCAGCATGCCTTTATCATCTATGCCGTGGATGAAGGCCATGGCTCTTTTCTGGGGGATACCTTTGTCCTCCTGGGCACCGGGCCGGCCGCCCCGGTTTTCATGTTTATCATGGGGGTGTTTTTCCTGGGGGCCCGGGACATGGGTGCCGTTCGACTCCGGGGACTGAAACTCATTGGCATGGGGTATCTGCTGAATTTTTTCCGCTTTACCCTGCCCAGCCTTTTGGCCGGAGAATGGCCCGCATCGGGGCCGTCCAGCCCGTTGGCCCAGTTCCTGGCCATAGATATCCTCCAGATGGCCGGCCTCAGCCTCATCCTCATGGGGAGCCTGGGAAAAATGAAACCCTGGAAATGGCTTGCCGCCTCCCTGGGGATCGTCCTGGTTTCGCCCCTTCTCTGGCGCCATGCCCCCCATAATTACGCCCTGGATATTCTCTGGGGAAATCATGAAAATGTGGCCTTTCCCTTTTTCCCCTGGTGCATCTATCCCCTGGCCGGAATGTATTGGGGGCGATGCCTGCAACGGGCGGAGCAGCTCCCCTCCTTCCTCAATGGATCCGCCTGGATTGGCATGGGGTTCATGGCAGTGGGCGGCCTGGTTTGGCTCCTGGTGGACACAACATGGCTTCCGGTGGGGGATTACAGCCGGAGCGGAGCCCAGGTTCATCTCTTTATCCTGGGATTTGTCCTGGTTTGGTTTCGTTTGTTTTATGCCTTGGGAAATCGGGTGGGCGGCTCTTGGTTTGAAACGCTCATGGTTTTTTGGAGCCGGCACACCACCACCATTTATGTGATCCAATGGATTCTGGTGGGCTGGGGCATGCTGGTCCTGGGCTACCAGGAGCAGAGCCCTTTGACGGCCTTTCTGGCGGGCCTGGCATTGACCCTGGTTACCCACGTCGCAGTTTGGAAGATGAAGGGGGGCAACGCCCTGAAACGGGGCGTGTCTGCCTGATCCTCCGGGCACCCATGGGAATGTTTTATGCCCCCTGAGTTCCATGTGCTTATGGGCAAGGCGCCCCTGTCCTCGTTAGGGAAATGTACGAGGCGGGGGGTGGGAAAACCAATCTATTCGGTTGAATCCGATATTTGATTTATGGAAATGAAGGCGGAGAAATAAATATCAAAGTTCGATTTAAGAATGGGACCGTGTGGTTTACTCAAGACAGATGTTCCCGTTTGCCGGGAAAGCAACATTCACCATCAATGGGCACATTAAGAATATTTTTCGTGGGGGGCGCTGGTTTTAAAGAAATTCGGAATTTCCGAATTTCGGAAAAAAAGCGCTAATTTTTCTGTCGCGTGCTTCCTATTTGCTTCCTGGAAGGGTTGACCAAAATAAAAAAGGTTTCAACGAAAACGTTGAAACCTTTTATATTCGATGGTACCGGAGGTCGGACTTGAACCGACAAGGACCTAAGTCCGGAGGATTTTGAATCCTCTGCGTTTACCAATTTCACCACTCCGGCAATGGACAATTCTTTTAAAGGAATTCCCCGGTTTTGTCAACAGGATTGTCAGATCAAATCTCCGTAAAATGGAATTCTTTTTCGGTCTCATCCGTGGCTGGCCAGTCCTTTGCGGGTTTTGTCATTTCAAGGCCTACCAATTGATTTTTACCTGGGTTCCCTTTCCCGGGGAAGAATGGATGTCCAGGCTCCATCCGTATCGGTCGCAGAGGCGTCTGACAATGCTCAATCCCAGGCCGAATCCTTTGCTGGATCTTCCCTTGACATGGGATTGGGTGACTTGGTCCAATTGGTCGGAATCAATGCCAGGGCCCGTATCGGTGACGGCGATGGAATTCTGATCCAGGGTGATGGTGATCACGCCCCGGGAGGTGAATTGGAAGGCATTGCGGATGATATTGGCCACGGTGATGTAGATGATTTCACGATTTACCGGGAGTCTGGAATCCTGGATGATCCGTGTTTCCACCTCAACGGCCTTGTTGGCAATGAGGTAGCGGTTGTTTGCAACGGCTTTTTTAATGGCCGGGCCCACCGGGGAGGCCTCCCGGGCTTCCGTGCCCTCCCGGGCCAGCCATAGAAATGTTTCAATGAGGTTTTCCATGTCCCGGGTTGCTCGCTGGATACGGTCCATGGGTTTTCTCAATGCGGCGTCGCCCACGACTTCCGGGTGGTCTTCCATGACTTCCATGGCCCCTTTGACGATGGTCAGAGGGGTGCGCAATTCGTGGCTGGCATCCCGGGTGAATTGTTTCTCCCGCTCCATGGCATCCCGGATTCGATTCATGGTGGATTCGATGGTTTGGGTGAGTATGCCCAGTTCTCCGGTTTTCCCGCTGATTTCCCACTGGGTTGGGATTTGGTCGGGGTTGAGATTCCGGATTTTATCGATGAGTTCGTTGATGGGTCTGAACATCACCTTCACCGCAAGGGTGCCCAGAATAATACCTGGAATTACCAGAATGGTGAGAACTATGATAAACAAGCCATTGGGGCGAAGAACCGCACTGTCCCGGAAGAATCGACTGGCATCAAAAATCAGGTGATATTTTTCCCCGGTATTCGGCAGAATCATGGTTCCCACAAAGACCGGCGCATCCTGATCTTCTGTTTCGATGGCCTGGAACCCCGGATCAAGATCGGTGATGGGGTGATCCCCCTGTTCCGGGATGAGATGGATGGTTTTGTGGATGGAAACGTAGGGGGAGAAGGGCTCGAGTTCGGCCTGGCTGGTCTTGTATTTGAAAAGAATATAATCGATTTCAATTTTCAACTGCTCATAGACCATCTGGTCCAGGAGCTTGCCCGTAATGAAAAAAGTACTTGAGAAGCTAAGGATCACGAGGAGGATGGCCAAACTCAGTGTGGCGGCCACAATTCGGAATTTAATGCTTTGGTAAAATTTCACGATTGTTCTTTCAGGGCAAACCCCAGCCCGTGGACCGTGTGAATCAAGGGGTGGTCAAAGGGTTTGTCCAGGTTTTTCCTCAGATTGAACAAATGGCTCCTCAGGGCGTCGCTGCCCGGGGGCATGTCTCCCCCCAGGGCATGTTCCATCTCCTTTTTCGTGACCACATTGGGGCTGCGTTCCATGAGGAGTTTAAGCAGGGTGATGCCGGTTTTGTTCAATTTGACGGGTTTGCCCTGGCGGGTGACTTCAAAGGTGCCCAGGTCCATGGAAAGGTCGGCGATTTTCAAGGTGGTTTCCAAGGGGGCCCGCCGCTTGGCCAAGGCCCGGACCCGGGCGGCCAGTTCCTTCAGGGCAAAGGGTTTTACCAGATAATCGTCGGCCCCCGATTCAAAGCCCAGCAATTTGTCGTCCAGGGTGTCCTGGGCCGTGAGCATGATGACGGGGACCTGTCTTTTCCCTTCTTGTCTGAGCTTCTGGCAGAGGGTGATTCCGTCCATCCCCGGCAGCATCAGGTCCAGAATGATGACGTCGTAATCATGGGTCAGGGCCATGTGCAGACCGGTGATGCCGTCCATGGCAAAGTCCAGGATAAATCCCCTGACTTCCATGAATTCGGCAATATTCTCCACAATGGATTCATTGTCTTCGATGATTAAAACGCGGATGTTTTGTTCCATGGTGCCTCGGATTCCAGATGGGTTAATGGCTACCAGTATACGGTTTCATGGGGCTCCAAACAAGGGGAACCGCCCCTTGCAAGGGAGGGACAAGGGCCGGTGCCCGCCGGGAGGCCGCCGGCCCCTTCACGGCAATAAACCCGGTAATCTGTCCCAGGTTACGACCATTGCGGAACCTGGGACTTTGGGACGATTGACCATGGCGCTCCCGGATTAGAAGTTCCAGCCCATGCCCATGCCGAAGATGAGGGCGTTGGAATCGTAATAGGTGATGTTGGAATCCACCACTTCATAGCCGGTGACGATCTGGAAATCCATGTTTTCCCACCCGAAGGGCCGGGGCAGATTGGCGCCGACCATGGCTTTGTAATAGGTGTCTTCCCGGGTTTTGTCGAATACCGCATGTTCGGATTCATAATCGGCCACACCGCCGGCAATGGTGTAAAACATGTGAAGGGGTCCCCAGGGGTGGCTCAGGGTCAGGCCTCCGCCGTATTCGTTGTAGGAGTTGGCATCCCCGTCCATGTCGGCCCGTTTGTATTTCAGGACGGGCTGGAGCATGGCCTGGTCCAGGATCTGGAGGGTATAAGCCACTTCAACCCCGTGGATATTACCGTTCCGGTCCAGGGATTTCAGATCGGCATCGGTCAATGTCCCCTGGGTTTTGAGATAGCTGCCGGATCTTTCATCGTCCACATCCACGGTGGCATATCCGTATCTGATGTCAAAATTGCTTCCCAGGATGGATTCCGCCTCCAGGGTGAAGGCTTGGCTGTCCATGTCCACTTCCGTACGGTCACTGCCGGTTTTAAAGGGGTCGGCCCAGACTTCTTCACTGAGAAGGCTGGGGGCATAGGCAATGCTCAGGATGGTGCCGCCGGGCAGGTATTGGCTGATGCCGATGGATGCCAGGGCGCCGCCGCCGGTGGGGGTGTCGTGGGTGGAGCCGGCAAAGAATTTGGTGGACTGGTTGTCCAGCACGTATTGGAGGTGCCATGAGGGGAAGGGGACGAATTCGGTTTCCGATTCAGCCGATTGATCCAGGGAATCGATTTTTTTGTTTTCATCCCCGACTGCGTCCAAGGATTCTTTGATCATGACGCCGATTCCCAGCTCAATGGAGCCGCTGAAGCCCGGGGTGAATTTGTCTTTGCCGCCATCGGCATAAGCCATGGGAGTGAAGGCCGTAGAGCAAATCCAAAGGGCCGTGGCCAGGATCAGTCCGTTGGGGGTGCTGATAGATTTCATTTGAGTCTCCTAAGTTCAAGATTAATTTCAGTGTATGGATTTTCCATCGTCTGGCTGGAGCCTATCGTCAAGGGGGTGAAAACCATGTGTAAAAAATGTGAAAAAAATGTGAATTCCATTTCCATTCTTCTGGTTTGAGGGAAATGGCGGGCTGCATAAGGGGGCAGGAGGGGCTGGATATCTTGGGAAATGAATCGGTTTGGATGCGTGAGATACGGCTATGGAATTGCGCCTGTCCCCCGATACCGTTCTATAATGCTATGGATGGGTTCAGGCCGGGCAGGACCGGGGATGGTCCTGGGAAAGGGCTTTGATGATATCTGTCTTGGCCACGGCCCCCTGGCGCAGGAGGGTGATGGGGGTGGTGGTGACGTCCACCACGGTGGAACCGGTGCCCCCCTTGAGGGCGCCCGCGTCCAGGACCAGATCGGCGCCCTGGGTGATTTCCCGGGGGAGGTCCCGGGCCTTGTCGCAGCCGGGGTGGCCGGACAGATTGGCGCTGGTGCCGGTGATGGGACAGCCCGCCGCCTGGACCAGGGCCCGGGCCACGGGGTGGCCGGGGAGGCGGATGCCGATTTTTCCCGTGCCCGCGGTGAGGGCGTCGTCCAGCTGGTCGGCGGCGTCAAAGACCAGGGTGATTCCCCCGGGCCAGAAGGCATCCATGAGGCAGGCCGCAGCCGGAGGAATGGCTTTGACCAGATTGGGAACCTGGTCCGGCCCCTGGATGAGGATGAGCAATGCCTTGGTTTCCGGCCGCTGCTTCAGCCCAAAGATGGATTGAACGGCCCGGGCATCGGCGGCATTGCAGGCCAGACCGTAGAGGCATTGGGCCGGAAAGACCACAACTCCGCCTGTGCGGATGATCCTTCCGGCCCGTTCAATGGACTGTGGATCCGGCCGGGCCGGATCCACAGGGATGATGCGGGGTGAATCAGGCAAAGGACTGGGCCTTTTTCCCGACCTTGGCGGCCATGTCTTCCTTGAACGCGGCCAGTTTTTCCGCCACGGCTGCGTCGGCCACGCCGATGATCTGGGCGGCGGTGATGCCGGCATTGTAGGCACCGGATTTGCCGATGGCCATGGTGGATACGGGGATACCCGGAGGCATCTGCACCGTGGCCAGCAGGGAGTCCATGCCCTGGAGGGCCGAGGAGTCAATGGGAACCCCCAGCACGGGCAGGGTGGTGTGGGCGGCAATGACACCGGCCAGGTGGGCGGCATGTCCGGCACCGCAAATGAGAACCTTTACACCGGCGTCCCGGGCTTCGGTGGCCAGGCGCATGGCGGTTTCAGGGGTTCTATGGGCCGAGGCCACGGTGACGTAATAGGGGATGTCAAAGCGCTTGAGGATACCCAGGGCCTTTTCCATGACCGGGAAATCGGAATCCGATCCCATGATCACGCCCACCTGGGGCTTGACGGCCATGCGCTTCAGGGCCTTGGCACCGATGTCCTTTCTGTGGAAATGATCCTTGAAGGAGATTTTGGCACAGGCTTCATAGGCTTTTTCAATGGCGGCGTCCACGGTGTCGCCCAGGGCGGTTACGCCCAGGACCCGGCCACCGGCGGTGACCACCTTGTCGTTGGCCATGGCGGTTCCGGCGTGGAAAACCACGGCATCTTCCACCTGGGCGGCATCGTCCAGCCCCAGAATTTCATGGCCCTTTTCGTAGGCTTCGGGATATCCGCCCGCGGAAATGACCACGCAGACCGCAGCCCGGGGATCCATTTTGATGGCATGCTGGTCCAGGGTGCCGTCGCAGCAGGCTTCCATGAGGGGGACAATGTCGTTCTCCAGCCGCATGAGGATGGGCTGGGTTTCCGGGTCCCCCAGGCGGGTATTGAATTCCAGGACCTTGATTTCATCCTTGTCCACCATGAGGCCGGCATAGAGGATGCCCTTGAAGGGGGTGCCTTCCTTGGCCATGCCTTCCACGGCCGGG
>JAKSBM010000794.1 GCA_022361135.1 Desulfobacterales bacterium
CTCATGTTGTGATCGCCCTTGCCTAAACTGTGGATGGAATAGACTTGATTGGAATAGGGGAGAAGCAAGGGGGTGTAGTTCTGGCCCACCAGCAGGGAACCGGCGCCAAAATTCCACTCACCATAAAGCAAACGGATATTTGCGTTTCCTTGCAAAGCACCATACTCAAATCGACCCTTTAAGGAATCATTGACTTTAACCTTGGCCCCGATACGGGCATTTCCCTGCAGGCCTTGTTCGTAATTCTTGGTATCATCACCCGTTGCCAAACCTAAAGCTGGAGCTCCTTTTGGTTGAAACGGGCTGTTTTCAAAATCCGTAATGAATGTGTTGACACGGGCGCTGCCGTAGAAGTTCCACTCTGCTGCAGAGGCGGTAGAACCTGCCAAAAGCACGAGAGCTGCAGCAAATAGCATTAATTTTTTCATCTTTTCTCCTTTTGCTTTAGGGTTGCTCCCTGCCGGGACCGGTCCATGTTCCTTTTTAACAGGGGCCGGATGAACACTATCTGTCAGTAAACGCTGTTTACATCGCGTTTCACTAAATCAGATCCCCATGAGTATTGTCAATCTCTTTTAAAACATTTTTTAACAGTTTAAAAACAAAAATTTAATATTTGTTAATAAGTTTTGTCGACGGGTGTTGTGGATTGGGGGATAAGGTTCATAAATTACTTGTGGAATACGAAATGGAGAGTATTCTTAATCACTGGCCGTGGGGTGATACCTGCGAATTTGGTGAAATGGGTAATGAAATGTAACATGGGGGGTGAAATGATACATTTGATGACGGGATGCAGCAGCCACAATGGATTTATGTTTCAGACCGATCCCGATGCCCGGGATTTGTCCCGGTTGAAACATGGATACCCCGATGTGGGGTTCCTGGTTTGTTCAGATCCCCATTATTATGATCAGGGCCTGGGCGTTACCGGTCGGGCATTCCAGAATTACCTGGACCGGGATCGAAAATTGCTGGTGTTGAGCCGGGAGATCATTGGCACCGCCGTTGGGGATATGGCCGGGGAGGAGGTTGATTTTGTCCTGGTTTGCGGAGACATGACCAAGGATGGGGAGATGGTCTGCCACAGGGGCATGGTGGATCAGTTGGAGGTATTGAAGGACTCGGGAAAAAAGGTTTATGTGGTGCCGGGGAACCATGATGTGCAGAACTATGATGCCGTGCGCTTTGTGGAGGAGGGAACCGAATCGGTCCTCCATGCCGGGCCCCATGATTTTGTGAAGCTCTATTGGGAGTTCGGCTATGGGGAAAGCCTGGCCATGGACCCCCATTCCCTGAGCTATGTGGTGGAACCCGTGGACGGCCTTTGGCTCCTGGCCCTGGATTCATGCCAGTGGCAGAAGAATAGGCCCGGCCACCATCCCATCATTGGTGGGGCCCATTCCAGGGAATCCCTCCCATGGATCGAGGCACGGCTCATTGAAGCCAAGCAACGGCAGAAGGCCGTCATGGTTTTCCAGCACCACGGGGCCATGGCGCATTATCCGGCCAATGAAAAATTCTACGGGGAATACTTGGTGAAAAACCATGGGGAGCTCTCCGCCCTTTTGGCCAATTACCAGGTGGACCTGGTCTTCACCGGTCATTTTCATGCCCAGGATGTGACTTCCAAAACATTGGGGGACCATACCCTTTTTGACATTGAAACCGGCTCGCTGGTCACGGCCCCCTGTCCCTGGCGCCGGGTGGATATTAAGGGGAACCGGGCCCGCATCCAGAGCCGATTTGTCCGCTCCATCCCTTCCATGGGGAAGGATTTTGCCGAATATGCGGATACATATGTCTTTGAGGGTACCCGGAAATTGGCCAATGCCGCCCTGGACGGTTACATGGTCTCCCCGGCGCAGCAGGAATTGATCAACCATCAGATTGCCAAGGCATACCTGGGGCATTTAAAGGGGGATGAAACCGTTTCCAAGGTGATCTTGGACACCGAGGGCTTCAATGTCTGGTTGCGGTTCATTGCCTGGATGCAGAAGGACCTTATTAAAGGATGGCAGACGGATCTGTCCCCCCGGGACAATGATTTGACCATTGATCTCATGACCGGCCGGGTGGGGGGGCTGTAATTCAAGCTTCTGGATGGGAATTGTTTCTGGAGGCGTTGGAGGGGCCCGATCCCGGGTGGATCGGGCCCCGGTTCGTTACAGGATATCCTTCAGCCGTTTCACGGCGCAGAAATCCCCGCACATGGTGCAGGCATCCTTTTCCGAGGTGGGCATGGAGGAGGCCCGGTATTCCCGTGCCTTTTCCGGGTCAATGGCGGCGTTGAACTGCCCCTCCCAGTCCAGGTCCACCCGGGCCTGGCCCATGCGGTTGTCCGCATCGGCCACCCCGGGCAATCCACAGGCCAGGTCGGCGGCATGGGCGGCGATGCGGGAGGCCATGATTCCCTCCTTCACATCCTCCAGGGTGGGGAGGCGCAGATGCTCGGCCGGGGTGACATAGCAGAGGAAGTCAGCCCCGTGCATGGCGGCCACGGCCCCGCCAATGGCCGAGGTGATGTGGTCGTAGCCCGGGGCAATGTCCGTGACCAGGGGCCCCAGGACATAGAAGGGGGCATTGTGGCAGAGCTTTTTCTGGATCTGCATGTTCATCTCGATTTCATTGAGGGGGACATGGCCCGGCCCTTCGATCATGACCTGGACATCCTGTTCCCAGGCCCGCTTTGTGAGTTCCCCCAGGGTGATGAGTTCTTCGATCTGGGAGGCATCGGTGGCGTCCTTGGTAGCCCCGGGGCGCAGCCCGTCCCCCAGGCTGATGGTGACGTCATGCTCCCGGCAGATGGAAAGCAGCCGGTCAAAGTGTTCGTAAAAGGGATTTTCCTGACCTGTTTTTTCCATCCATTCCGTGAGGATGCTCCCCCCCCGGCTGACAATGCCGCAGAGCCGTGGATTGGACTTGATCCGTTCCACGGCCCGCCGGGTGAGGCCGGCATGGATGGTGACAAAATCGATCCCATCTTCGGCATGGATTTCCACGGTTTTAAACCAGTCTTCAATGGTGAGTTCCGGAACGGGTTTCCCCGTTCGGGTCAGGGTGTCGTAGATGGGAACGGTGCCGATCATCAAGGGGATTTTATTTACCAACTTCCGGCGGAAGGCCCGGGTATCCCCGGAGACGGAAAGATCCATGAGGGCATGGGCCTGGTATTCCACGGCCATGTCCGCCTTTTTCATTTCCCGCTCAAAGGCACATTCATCCTTGGACACCCCCAGGTTGACGTTGACCTTGGTGGTGAGCCCGGTGCCCACACCAATGCCGGGTAGGCAGGCATGGGCCTTATTGCAGGGGATGGCAATGCTCCCATGGGCCACCCGGTCCAATAGATCTTCTCTGGAAATGGGTTCTGAGGCCAGAACCGCCTCCATCTGGGGGGTGAAAATGCCCTTGCGGGCGGCGTCCATCTGGGTGCTATAGGTTGTCATGGTATGTTTCCTTTACTTCTTTGAGTCGTTCTACAACATCGTCCGCGGCAATGATCTCCGTGACCAGGCAGACCGTGGTGGCGCCCCGGGCGATGACATCTTGCATATTGTGGCGCTTGATGCCGCCGATGGCCACAAAGGGGATATCCCCCCGGGCGGCCACGTGTTCCAGGTAGGAGAAGCCCACGGCATCGCAGACATCCTCCTTGGTTTGGGTGGGAAAAATAGGCCCCACCCCGATGTAATCGGCCCCGTCGGCCAGGGCCTTTGCCGCCTGATCCGGGGAATGGGTGGAGCAGCCCACCATGAGATGGGGGGCCAGGCGTTTCACCACCGGAATGGGCAGGTCATCCTGTCCCTGGTGGATCCCGTCGGCCTCCACGGCCAGGGCCAGGTCCAGAAAATCGTTCACAATGAAGGGGACCCCGGCCTCCCGGGTGATCTTCCGGATTTCCAGGCATTCTTCATACATGGATTGATAGGATTTTTTATGGCGTTTTTCCCGGTATTGGAGGATGTCAATGCCCCCTTCCACCAGGAGTTCCGCGGTTTTTATATTTCCCCGGCCCCGGGAGAACTGCTCTCCCAGGATGCCGTAAATGCCCGTGGGGAATGGGATTTTATTCATGTGTCTCTCCTTTGGGGCCTTGCCCCGTTTTATTGGCACAGAGAAGGTCCAGGGCGATGGCGGCCATGCGGGCCGTGACCAGGGCCACCTTGGGGGGGAAGAGGGGGGTCGTCTCCTGGTCCGAGGAAAAATCACCGACGATGTGGCAATTCCCCAGCCGCCGGACCTGGACATTGCCCAGGTCGGTGCCGGCAATGCCCGAGGCCGAAACCAGGGGAATGCCCGTGGGGGAAAGCTCCTCCAGGAGCATCTTTTTCATCTCTGCCCCGTCGAATCCCTCCACCACCAGGTCGCAGTCCTTGAAAAGTGTCAA
>JAKSBM010000950.1 GCA_022361135.1 Desulfobacterales bacterium
TCCGGTCACCTTAACCAGGGTGTCGTAATGCATGGCATGTTTATCCATACGGACCTCCTTAATTTAAAGGGATTATGGTGGAAACGCCGGCGCCCGGTGCGCCGTGCGGTATTCCCTTGTGGAGACGCCAGGGATAACGGTACAGAAAATCAGGATTGGACTGAATGTCATGTAAATAAATGAATCTCATTCATTTATTAGGACAGGGCCGGGGCCGTGTCAAGGGAACTCTTTATTCACGGCCTGAATTGAGTCAAAAATGACGGCACTTTTTCATATCCTCTGGAGAACAGGGCAAATTTTTTTCTCCTGGGAATTTATTTCAGTTGAAGGGATGGGGTGATCCATTTGAAAGTATTGGAATTTTCTTGACTTTCAGGGTCCCACTCATGTAGATGAATTGGTACTTTACCAGGTGCATTGGCTTAAAAGGGAATTCCGTGGAAATCGGAAACGGGCCCGCCGCTGTAATCGGGGACTGACCTGCATCATGTCACTGTTGTAATGATGGGAAGGCGCAGGGGAATGAATGATCCGAGAGTCAGAAGACCTGCCTGGTGAATAGCAGGGTGTCGTGCATGGCAAGCCGGGCCCTGGGATCTCATGGATAAAATAGGGATATCCCCGGATCGTGATACGCGGTTCGGGTTTTTTTATTTTTGCACAAAGGATGAATTATGGATTGGATCCAAAGGGTCCTGTGTTGGGGGCTGATCCTTGGCATGGCCGGGGGCGCCTGGGCGGCCACGGACCAGGGGAAGAGCGCAGATACGACCGAGAAAAAAGTGGAACAGGCACTGGACATTCGCCAGGGCAGCCAGAAGGCCCAGGAAAAATGGGACGGGCGCCAGGCCAAACTTTTGGCCCAATATCACCAGCTCAAGGCGGAAAATGAGGCCTTGAAAACCCACAGGGACCAGCTGGCCGGTGAACTGAAGGGATTGGAAGAATTGAACCTTTCCCTGGTCCAACGGAAGGCCGAGAACATTCGCATCCAGAAGGAGATGATGCCCTTTCTCACAGAGCTGACGGCCCGGCTGGACGGTTTGGTCCAGGGGGATACCCCGTTTCTGGCCCGGGAGCGGCGCTCCCGCATGGCCCGCCTCCGGGAGGTGATGACCGATCCTGAAATCGGGGTGGCGGAAAAATACCGCAAGGCCATGGAAGCCTTGGCCGTGGAGGCCGAATACGGCCGGACCATCGAGGTCTACCAGGACAAGGTGATGCTGGCCGGGGAAGAGGTGCTGGGGAATATTTTCCGCCTGGGGCGGGTGTCCCTCTTTTTCCTTTCCCTGGACCAGGCCCGTGCCGCGGGATTCAATGTGGCCACGGGGGAATGGGCCTTGTTGGATTCGGCCCATATTCCTGCTGTATTTTCCTGTTTGGAAATCGCGGCCAAACGGCGTCCGGCCGAATTGGTCAGCCTGCCCCTGGGCAGCCTGGCCGGGGGGGCTGAATGATGGAAGGATTGTGTATGAACCGGTATAGACGTTATTTGCCCGGCCTGGTGCTGGCCATCATGATGATGATCCTTCCCGGACTGGCCGTGGCCCAGGACATGCGGGCAGACCACCGGGAATTGGCAAAAAAGAAGGCGGCCCTGGTGGAAAGGGCGACCCGGGAACTCCAAGCGGCCCAGGCTGCGGCCCGGGAAAAACAGGCCCGGATCCAAAGGGATGAAAAAGCCTTGAAAGCAGCCCTGGCAGCCCTGAAGCGGGAAAATAAATCCTTTAAAAAAGAGATCAAGGGGCTGGAGAAGAATATCAAGATCCAGAACGGGAAACGGGAGAAGCTGGAGACTGAACTGACCGAATCCATGGGGGAAACCCGGGAACTTTCCGGTTTTATCCGTTCCAATGCCAAGGATCTGGAGAATCTGCTCAACCAGAGCCTCCAAAGTGCCTTGGTCAAGGACAGGGGGGCTTTTCTGCCGCCCCTGATCAACCAGGAACGTTTTCCCTCCATGGCCGATATCCGGAAGATGGCCGATGTCTTCTTCGGTGAAATCCAGGCCTCGGGGGAGGTGCGGATGTCCAGGGCACCCATCATCGACCGCCAGGGACGGGAGGTGGAAGCCCGTGTCCTGAGCCTGGGGAATTTCACCGGGATCTATGATTTGGACGGGGAAATCGGATTTCTGCTCTATTCGGACAAGAGCCAGCGTTTCTTTGCCCTGTCCCGCCTGCCGTCTCCGGAAGTGAAGGCGGCCCTCACCGATTACCTCAATGGAAAAACCGCCCAGGTACCCATGGATATCACCCAGGGCGGTGCCCTGCGCTCCCTGACCCATGAGTTGAGCCTGGTGGACCAGGTGCCCAAGGGGGGACCCATTGTCTGGCCCATCCTGGCATTGCTGGCCATGGCCCTGGTGATCTTGGCCGAGCGGGCCTATTTCTTCCTCTTCCGCCGGATCAAGGTGGAAACCTTCATGAAGCGGGTCCGGGAATTTGTGGACCGGGAGGAATGGGAAGCCTGCCAGCATTACATGGCCTCCTTCAAGGGAAGCCTCATTCCCAAGGTGCTGGCCAAGGCATTGCCCTTCCGGGACCAGAGCCGCCAGGACATGGAAAATGCCCTCCAGGAAGCCATCCTGGGTGAGATTCCCCGCATCGAACGCTTTTTGTCCACCCTGGGGATGCTGGCGGCCATTGCCCCCCTCATGGGGCTTTTGGGAACGGTGACCGGGATGATTAACACCTTCCACACCATCACCTACTATGGGGCCGGCGACCCCCGGATGATGTCCGGCGGGATTTCCGAGGCCCTGGTGACCACCATGCTGGGCCTGGCCGTGGCCATTCCCATCATGCTCTTCCACACCTTTTTGAATCGTCGGGTGGAAACCCAGATCAATCAGATGGAGGAAAAGGCCGTCTCCTTTGTGAACATGGTCTTCAAGGCCCGGAACGAATGCCGGCCGGTGTTTAAGGAATAGGAGGCAGGGCAGGGGACATGGATTTTTTCTACCATATGGCCGGATACATCCGCAACGGCGGGGTGGTGATGATGCCCATCCTTCTGGTTTCCTTTTTCATGTGGGTGTTGATTTTCAACCGGGTGCTTTTCATGCGACGGCTTTTGGTCAAGAACATTAGCCGCCAGGAGGCCGGGGAGATGGTCCGGGACAATGTCTGGCCCAACCCGGAGTTCCAGGGGGCCAATTCCTTGCTGGTGCGGGAGTTTCTGGCCCATCGCAGCCACGATCCGGAGCTGGATGAATTCATCCTGGATGAAACCGTGCTCCGGTTGGTCACCTCCCTGGACCGGTATCTCTCCCTCATTGCCGTGCTTTCCTCGGTGGCGCCTTTGCTGGGGTTGCTGGGAACCGTGGTGGGGATGATGCACACCTTTGACGTGATCACCCTCTTTGGCACGGGCAATGCCCGGGCCATGGCCTCGGGGATTTCCGTGGCCCTGATCACCACCCAGACCGGCCTCATGGTTTCCATCCCCGGCCTTTACATGAGCGGGTGGCTGCGCAA
>JAKSBM010000130.1 GCA_022361135.1 Desulfobacterales bacterium
TGAGATCATTGAAAAGCTGATTGAAAAGCTCAAAGCCAAAGGAGGACTCTAATCATGACACAGATTTTCGCATATATTCCCCATAAGAACGGTGTTGCAGAAGATGTGGCTATGGAGTACCCCGAGGCTGCCAAAAAGATTGATGCCGGCGCAGCCGTGACCGCCGTGGTCACCGGTTCCGGCTCCGATCTGGATGCCGTTGTTGAGTCCATGACCCAGGTCTATGGCGAAGTCATTAAAGTGGACAATGGCGATCTGGCCTATCCCAATGCTGAAATCGTGCGCAAGGCCCTGGTGAATATCCTGCCCGCCGATGCCGTTATCCTGGTTGCCCATGATACCTTCGGCATGGACATGGCCCCGGGCCTGTCCGTGAAATTGGATTCCGCCTTCGCTGCGGATATCGTTGATTTCGAAGGCGTTGAAGGGGATACCCTGAAAATGGTCCGCCAGGAATTGGGCGGTGCCGTATCCACCCATGTCACCGCAGACATTTCCGCCGGTGCCGTGGTTACCGTTCGTCCCGGTTCCTTTGCTCCGGTTGACGGTGGTGCCGCCGGCGGCAGCGTGACCGATAAATCCGGCGACGCCGGTGATCTGGCCACCAGCCGTAAATTCCTGGAAGTGGTTGAAGCCGAAGTGGGCGATTTGGACATCACCAAGTCCGACGTCCTGGTATCCATCGGTCGCGGTATCGAAGACGAAGACAACATCGAAGTGGCCCAGGAATTGGCCGACGCCATGGGCGCTGTTGTTTCCTGTTCCAGACCCATCGTGGACGCCAAATGGCTTGAAAAATCCCGTCAGGTCGGAACCTCCGGCCAAACCGTTAAACCCAAAGTTTACATGGCCATGGGCATTTCCGGTTCCTTCCAGCACATGGGCGGAATCAAGGGCAATCCCTACATCGTGGCCGTGAACAAAAACCCCAAAGCCCCCATTTTCCAGGTGGCTGATCTGGGAATCGTGGAAGATATCCTCGAATTCATGCCCGAGCTTACTGAAGCCATTGAAGATCTTTAATATTCAGTAAAAACAGGTGAGAGATAAATACAGGGTCCCGGAGCATCGCTCCGGGACCCTGTATGATTTTTAGACCCTTGAAATTTCCTAGTCTTTGGGTTTGACAACCCGGAATCGATTTTGTACAACAAAATGCAATAGGTCTTAGCGATCTTTCCAGTTATGCCGGAATAGAACCAAAAAATTAGTTTTGTTAATTCCATATCCGAACAACCGTTCTTTATTTTACTAAGGTCAGGCGAGTTGGATGCCGTTCCTTTTTCTGGCGCGGGGTTCAATATTTGGATAACTCTCAGCTGAATTGGGGGATTTCGCATGGCAGATATTCTCATTATCGATGATGATCCGGTAATTTGTGACGTCCTGGTCCAGATGATGAATCGGATTTCCCACCAGGGACGATTTGCCCTTTCCGGTGGGAGGGGCCTTGAACTGGCACAGAATGGCCTCTACGACATTGTCTTCCTTGATGTCAACCTGCCCGATGCAAATGGGTTGGATTTAATTAAAAAAATCAAATCATTGCCCTCCAATCCCGAGGTGATCATTATCACCGGGGAGAGTGATCCGGACGGGGCGGAAATGGCCATTGCCAGCGGGGCGTGGAATTATTTGGAAAAGCCCTTTCTCCGCCAGGAAATCGCCCTCCAGGTGAAACGCGCCCTGGAATTTCGCCGGGAAAAGGGACGGGTGTCCAGCCCGGGGCAGCTCAAACGCAATGACATCATCGGTGAAACCCCCATGTTGGAGACCAGCCTGGAGCAGGTGAATGTGGCGGCCTATTCCGATGCCCAGGTTATGATTTCAGGGGAAGCAGGCACGGGAGAGGAACTCTTTGCCAAAACCATCCATTTGAACAGTGATCGTCGGGACGGGAATTTTATCCTGGCCGATTGCGCGGCCATGACCGATGAATTGGCTCTGCCCATGCTCTTCGGCACGGCCGGGGGGGCGGAAAATGGTGGAAAGCCCGGTTTCCTTTCCCAGGCCCACGGCGGAACCCTGGTCCTGGATGATGTGGGGAAACTTCCCCTGGACTCCCAGAAATCCCTGTTGGAAGCCCTGGAGTCCCAGTCCTTCACCCCCCTGGGGCAAACCACTCCTGTGGTGGCTGATTTCCGCACCATGGCCATTTCCCAGGAAGACCTTTCGGCCCGGGCCGAGGCCGGTGAATTTCGCAAGGACCTTTTGTTCTTTCTCAAGGGGATTCACATTGACCTTCCCCCCCTCCGTCAACTGGGACAGGACATCGTCCGACTGGCCATCCATTACATGGAGCGCTGTTGTAAGAAGTATCAGATCAATCCCAAGGGGGCTTCCCCTGAATTTCTGGGCATTGTCAGCGAATATCCCTGGCCCGGAAATGTCCAGGAACTCATCAATGCCATGGACAAGGCCGTGGCTTCGGCCCTCCATGAGCCCACCCTCTATTCCATCCATTTGCCCGCCTATGTCAAGGAGACCATCATCAATAAAAATGGGCGGAAAAACGAAGCCCTTCACAAACAATTGCCCTGCCTGGACTTTGAAAACGGAGACCAGATCCCCCAGCTCAAATCCTACCTTTCCAGTGTGGAGGAACAATATCTCATCTGCCTGTGGAAGGAGACCCAGGAGAATGTGAACCTGGCCTGTGAGATTTCCGGGATTTCCCGGTCCAGCCTCTACGACCGGTTGAATAAATACCAGATTCGTTGATTTTCAATTATGGAACGAAAAACCCCGGCCGCTGCCTTGGCAACGACCGGGGTTTTTATTTTTAATCCCGGCGCCGGGGGGCGCCGGGATTCCATGCAATGGGAGATGGCTTATTTCACCATGGGGACGGTGAGTCCTCCGTCCATGAGGAAGAGCACCTGGGCATCTTGGCCCTTTTTCTCCAACGCCTTGTCCAGGGCGGTCTGGAGATCGGAA
>JAKSBM010000300.1 GCA_022361135.1 Desulfobacterales bacterium
CCGCCGATATTACGCTGCAATCCGATATGAATTTGAAGCATTCAGAAACGGCTACTGACAATTCAAGTATTCAAACGGATTCAACACTTTCAGCGGGTTCCACGTTAGGGGCAAACTTCACAGTCAAAGCTGGCACGACCGTGGATCTAAGCCAGGATATGAACCTTGGAATTGGATCCAAGCTCACTGTTGATAGTAAACTAGCTTCGGGTTCGACCCTTGGAAATGAGACAACGGTCAAGGATATGACCACATTCGAAAGAACCGATCTCAAATCTGGATCTAGCTTAGCGGCCGAATCCGTATTAGCCGAAGGCTCCACCATTGGTGGTAGCCTTAAGGCAAATGCAGCCACAGAGTTAGATAGTGATATGACCCTGAAAAAAGGAACCGTTCTTGAAGCTGGAACAAAATTAGCGGCCGGAACAGTCATCAACCAGGATATGCTGCTTAATGATGGTACGAATGACACAATGGTTGCAGCAGGAACTAAACTGAGTCAAGATCTAAGCGTAGTTAATGCAACGACCCTGGCATCAGACATGACAGCTTTAAAAGAGTCCGAAATTGCAGCAAATTCAATCATAGCTGTCAACACTGCCAACGCAGGCACCGTAGGCCTCAGCGAAACCGAATCCTACAAATTGTCCGACATCAATGTTCTCACCCAGGAAGGGGCACAGCGGGCCATTAAGATTGCCGACGCCGCCCTGGAATCCCTGGACAATACCAGAGCCAGCCTGGGTTCCACCCAGAACCAGCTCACCTCCAGTATTTCCAACCTGTCCACCACCAAAACCAACATCATGGCATCGGAATCCACCATCCGTGACGTTGACTTTGCCGAAGAATCCATGAACTATGGAAAACTTCAGCTGTTGGGACAGACCGGATCCTATGCCATGGCCCAGGCCAACGCATCTTCCCAGAACATCATGAGTCTGCTTAAGTAGTATCTTCCGTTTTAAACGGATCATAGCCCCCGGTCGTCCTGACCGGGGGCTTTTTTATGGGGTAAGATTTTCCGGGTTCCAAGATTAACCGGCAAATTTATCACCATTTTTCCTTGTTTTCCCCAACTTCCGCACGCCCGCAAACACTCCGTAAATACCTGTTTTTAAAGAAAATTATCAATAGATTCGTTGGCTTGGCACATTTTTTGTTACTTTTAAGTGCCAACCATTTCAATTCTTTGAAATCCGGTAGGTTACAACAATATGGACAGAACGTTTCACGGAGGAAAGCAAAACCATGGCACTTAAAATCAACACCAACATTGCGGCCCTGAATGCTCACAAAAGCATGGTCAAGAATGACGGCCAACTCAGTGAGTCCCTTGCAAGACTTTCATCGGGATTGCGGATCAACAAAGCCGCAGACGATTCCTCGGGCATGGCCATTGCCGACTCTCTCAAGGCCCAGTCCCTGGGCATCGGCCAGGCCATTCGTAACGCCAATGACGGCATCTCCATAGTTCAAACCGCCGATGGTGCCCTGGAAGAATCCATCAATATCGTCAATACCATCAAGACCAAAGCCATCCAGGCGGCTTCCGACGGACAGACCACGGCCACACGCCGGGCCATCCAAAACGATATTGACAAGCTTTTGGAAGAATTGGATGCCATTGCCAAAACCACAGCCTTTAATGGGCAAAAACTCCTATCGGGTGCATTCACCAATAAAAGTTTTCAAATCGGCGCCTTTGCCCACGAAACTGCCGATATTTCCATTGATTCAACGGAAAGCGGCAAAATCGGCCATATTTCCCAGGCCAAGATGACCCTGGCCAGCAGCGACGGCGGTGATATCCAGCTTTCCATCACCAGTTCCATCACCGGCGAGGTCATTGACTTGAGCAATGTAAACATTGCCTACAATAATAAAGCCGGTAACGGCATGGGGGCCCTGGCAGACGAAGTCAACCGGTACACATCCATCACCGGCATCACCGCTGCAGCCGTGGTTCAATCCACCACGGAACTGCCCATCAAGGAGGGGTCCACCGGCAGCGACTTTGCCATCAACGGAATTCCCATTGGCGCCATTCCGGTGAAGGCCAACGATTCCGGCGGAGCCCTGGTCAGCGCCATTAACGGGAAATCCGCAGAAACCGGGGTGGAAGCCTTTAAAACCCCGGATGGGAAATTAACCTTGAAATCCACCGACGGCAGGGCCATCAAGGTCAGCGGTTCGGTCTCGGACGTCATGGGTTCCACCTCGGGCCAGATGTCCACGGTGGGCTATTTGAGCCTTACCCAGGAAGGGGTGAGCCAGTTCCAGATCAACGGCATCGGCGCCGGAGCCACCGGTGCGGATATCACCATCTCCGGGGAAATGGACACGGTTGAAGATTCCGTACTGGCCTCGGGCACCACCATTGCTGCAGGCAGTAAGCTGGCGGCCAACTCCATTGTGGGCGGGGACGTCCTGTTGGAAGCCACGGCTTCCAACACCCAGTTGGATTATAAGCTGAAAACCGGTTCCACCCTCCACTGGGGTTCCGATTTGAGCATGGGTACCATCCTGGGGGCCAACATTACCGTAGGTGGAAACCTGGGTTCCAGTGGCACCAATGTGACCTCCCTGGACCAGGACATGCTCCTCAGTGCCGGTTCCCGCCTGGCAGCCAACTCAGTCATTGGCAAGGGCACCGTGGTCACCACCCAGTTTGACACCGGCGGGGGCGGCCCCACCTATGCCGTGGGCACCACATTGAGCTCCGCCGTTACCCTGGGCAGCGACCTGACCCTGGTGGCAGACATGACCCTGGCGTATAACGGCAGCGGCCCGGACAACTCCGCCATTGAAATCGGTTCCAGCCTGAATACGGGAACAGTATTAGGAGCCACCTTCACCGACATCGGTCTTGAATATTCACTGGCCTCATCGGGGACGAACTTCACCTCTGCAGTTTCGGATCTCCAAGCTGCCATCAACACAGGTGGTGAAGCCGTCACCTCCACAGGTGGAACCATAACCCTTTTGGACGACATCGTCACCAGCTCAGGGGACGCAACCATCCCGGCGGGCAGTCTGCTGGCCGGCGGCAGCGTACTGAATCTCTCCAAGGATTCCCTCAATACATCCATAACATGGGCAGGCCCCACTTTGATTACAACGGCCGGTGTAATTGAGGCCGGAGACAACGTCAGTACCAATA
>JAKSBM010000186.1 GCA_022361135.1 Desulfobacterales bacterium
CCGGGTATGAATATACCGCCCATTTGGAAAATCTTCAGACGGCCACCCTCATTGATCTTTCTTCCAACGACGATGCCATGGATACGGTGTTTCTTAAATATTTGACCCTGGATGGATTGAATATTTACGGATTTACCCCGGCCTACACCGAAATAGAAGATGGGAATTTGTTCATCGCCAATGGCCGATATTTTGGACCTGACGGGGGACAACGTCAGGTGCAATGGGTCCGGCTGGATGAGTATTACCAGAACGGGGCCGTCCAAATTCGGACAAAGGATGGTTATGTCGTCCAGATTGATACGGACCGATATTTGGATGATGGATACAACGAAGATGACAATTGGACTGCCCTGCAAATTCGTTCCCATGAAATAACGGGCATGTTCCTTGAGAAAAGGGGGTCTGCGGACTTTGATTCCAGGAACCACCAGGCCCGGGTGGGAAATTTTACCAATATGCAGGCGCCCTATTACCCCAGTATCCTCATCGATACCAATGTGATTAACATTTTCGGGGATCATCGGAACAACGTCATCCACGGCAATGAAAAGGATAACACCATCCTGGGCGGGGGCGGAAACGATTACATATACGGCCATGGGGGCAATGACACCATCATTGTCCAAGACAACGATGAAGGCTATCCCTATGCCACCCTGGACGGCGGGGCCGGGGACGACATCATCAAGGGCGGGGGCAATATCAACACCATCCGCACCGGTACGGGCCGGGATACGGTCTATGTATCCGAGTACAGTTCTTCCACCCGATTGGAACTCACCAACGAAGAGGGTGTGGTGGACCGGGTTATCCTCCCCTTTAAATACGAGGGCAGCAGCGTCAGCCAGTATTTCTTCTTTGGCTATGAGTACCTGGACATCTACGGAGAACTCTTCGGGGAAACCATCCAGGCCAAGGTTTTTGACTGGGGCAATACGGCCCAGCCCGACCAGGTGGAATTCCATTTTGCCGACGGCCACATCGTCACCTATGACGAGGACGGCAATCCCACCCTGGTGGGTTTTGACGGCAACCTCATCCAATATCCCTGGAAGGACATGGAGATGGATCCCGACGACTCAAATACCGGGTTCAACGTGGAAGTTTATCTTCCCTTTTCCCAGTCGGAATGGAACCAATACGGAGGCTACTACAACATCCCCCATCGCCAGCGTCTCCTCATTCCCCATGTGGATGCCGATGCGGAAAAACGGATTACCACCTTTAATCTCAAGGCCGGAACCGATACGGTCTATGAGACGTACACCCCGTCCAGTGGCGGGGGCGGTGCCTGGTACGAGGATTGGTTCGACGATCCCCTGTCCGATCTTATCCTCCCCGACGAGGTCCAGGATTGGCTCAACGACGGCTTTGGATTCGGCGGTGAGGACGACCTGGAAGACGGGGAATCCGTGCGGGTGAAGACCGAAGGAACCGCTGCCACCCTGGATGATTTCCTGGGCATCTCCAGCCTGGGTTCGGACCTGGAAGTCAACGATGTGGAGGTGATTCGCTTCACCGGCAACCTCTGGCTGGAAGAGGGCAAGCATACCTTCCATTATGAGAGTGCAGGCAAGGCCTACCTTTTCATCAATGACGTCATTCAAAATTACCCGGCCATGGTGCCCCAGAACGAGGGCAATCGACGGGAATTCTGGAATTATTTCACCGTTGAAAAGGCCGGTTTCTATGAGGTCTCCCTGGATTATGTTCCCACTTCGGATGAATGGATCAATGGAGACGGCGATCCCTTTGCCGAGGACCAGGACACCCATTACCTCACCCTTGAATGGGCCAAGCCGGGCCAACATCTGGAAGCCGTGGACATCGGCGGAGACAACCGCCAGGTATCGGTGCTGGACCTCGGTGAATTGGATGATCGTTCCATGGTCAGGGATGTATACTCCAGCCAGACCGGGGCCTTGCTCTACAGCGCCGTGAACTTCAACGGCCAGGACGAAGGCTATGAAAATGTAAAACAGATCCTGGGCACCAAGTACAAGGACACCCTCAAGGGCAACGACCAGGACAACTTTTTTGCCGGCAACGGCGGGAAGGACTTCCTCCAGGGCCGGGGCGGCAGCGATTTTTATCAGATCGCACCGGAACATTACACCCGGATCAACAATTATGATGCCGACCAGACCGGGGATATCGTCTACATCGACGATGGGGTGGATGATATTTTTGCCTCGGTGGATTACAACTATAATTTGAACATCTACCAGCAGGCCTCTGTGGTGGCCCGGGTGGAATGGTGGGGCATCAGTGAAAGCTACCGCCACTTGAAAGTTCAGACCAAGGATGGGTTTGTCTCGGAAATCCAGGTTCCCTCGGTCACGGAACCCAATTATTCCTATACCAACCTGGACGGGGAAGTGGTTCACACCTATCGCTACCGCAGCGTGGGCACTCGGTTGGTCAAGGTTCACTATGATCCGAACGACAATTCCGGTTTTTCCTACGACATGGATGATGTGGAAAGTTTGGTGAGCATCCAGGGCGGCGACGGGGCCGATACTATCACGGGTAACGATCTGGACAACCTCATTGTTGGCGGGGGTGGAGCCGATGATCTTTCCGGCGGAGAAGGAAATGATACCTTTATTGTGGATCCCACCGACGAAGACAATGCCGTGAATCTCAGGGGCGGCATGGGCCAGGATTCCTATGTGATCAATCTGGGACCCGGCAGCGTGATCATCGACAACACCGATGACGACGATGCCACCGATATTCTCCGGGTTCATACCAACCTTACCAATTTGGGCTATTTCATTGATTCCACCACGGGCTCCTTCCATTTAAGGTCCTACTACGCCCATGCCGACATGCTGGATGTGGAAATTTTAAATTGGGCCACGGACGAAGACAGCCACGATTTGTTGGTGGTCACCGATGATGACTGGGTGATTTCCATTGATCAGGTTGGAACCATCACCGATTTTCAGCGGAACTATGCCTCTGAAGACCAGGGGGTTGAGGTGGATCTTTCCGATCAACTTTTTACGGTGAAAGAGATTCTGGGATCCAACTATGCCGACGTGATTTACGGCAATGACGAGG
>JAKSBM010000048.1 GCA_022361135.1 Desulfobacterales bacterium
CATGGAGATCATGACCCTGCCCATTGGGAACGGATCCAGGCATTTATCCGCAGGCATCGTCTGGGGCGGCGTGTGAAGTTCATGGACGGCACGGCCAATTTACCCGAAATCCTTGGGGGGGCGGATGTGAACATCCTACCCGGGGGACGATCCGGGGAGTTTGGCGCCGTCACCCAGGCCTCCTGTCTGGGGCTGCCCACCATCGCCTTTGCAGGCAATGGTATTGAGGCCCATGTCCGGGACGGTCGGGGCGGGTTCCTGGTGGCCGAGGGAGATCTTTCAGCCCTGGGCCGCCGGGCATTGTATTTGGCCCGCCATCCCCGGATTTGCCAGGGCATGGGGGAGCAGGCCCTGGACCATGTACGGACATGTTTTGATTTTAACACCCACAGCCGGGCCTTCCAACGGGCCCTGGGCCGGCTGTGAACCCGGAGCTCCGGGATATGATTTTTCATCTTCCGGGCCCGGATGGGGATTTCGTCCCGGACTTCATGGGGAAGTTCGGGAGCACTTAAGGGGTGAATCGTCCCATCCGGGCCTTTGGAAGTTTTTTCCGACGGAATTTGTTTCTCAAGATCGAATGAAAGGTAATTGCTGATGCGTGAACATGGTAGATTGTGGTGGCTTTTGGGGCTGGATTTCCTGGTGATGACCCTGGTGTATTTTGGATTTTATCATTCCCATGGTCCCGGGCCTTTTATTACGCCCCGTGCCATGGGATTCATGGCTGCGGCTTTCCTGGTCTGGGGGAGCCTGGGGGCAAATACCCGGATCTGTATGCTTACCCCGGCCACCCGGCTTCTGGATTTTTTATGGTCCACCCTCCAGGGCTTTTCCATCCTGTCCGTGGTTTTGATCTTCCTGGTGGTGATCTTCGGTGAATTTAAACCCAATGCCAACCTCGTCCTCTATCCCCTGCTGGTGAGTTGCTGTATTACCCTGGGGCTGCGCCTTCTGGTCTTTGCCGTCCGCCGTCATTTTGTTTCCCACGGCTACATGCAAAAATCCGTATTGGTGGTGGGTGGGGACCGTTTGGCCGAACGGGTGGCCGGAAAGATCGGTGCCGAACCCCATTTGGGATACCGGTTGATGGGGGTGTTGGCCGATTATTACCACGATACCATGCCCCAGGGCCTTTACCTGGGTAAGCTGGCCCGGCTGGAGAGCATCCTTTCTTCCAATGTGGTGGACGAGGTCCTCATTGCCATGCCCCTGCGCCGGGAGGCGGAAATCGTCAAGGCCGTGGAGATTTGCGAGGCCGAAGGGGTTCGGTTTCGGATCATTCCGGATTTTTTCCGGGTCATTGAAAGCCGGGCCGTCCTGGATTACATGGGGGATATCCCCTTGATTTCCATCCGCACCGAACCCCTGGTGACCCTGCGGAACCGGGCCATGAAGCGTCTCTTTGACGTGGTTTTTTCCGGTTTGGTCCTGGTGCTGCTTTCCCCGGTGTTCATGGTCATTGCCCTGCTCATCCGCCTGGGATCCCCGGGGCCCGTTTTTTTCAAGCAGAAGCGGGTCAGTTCCAATAATAAGGAATTCGACATGTATAAGTTCCGGACCATGAAGGTCCAGGAAACCCGGGATTCAGATACGGTGTGGACCACCCAGAACGATCCCCGGGTGACTGGGGTGGGGCGCTTTTTGCGTCGGTATAATCTGGATGAACTGCCCCAGTTCTGGAATGTTCTCATTGGAAATATGAGTGTGGTGGGCCCCCGGCCGGAACGTCGCTTTTTTGTGGAAAAATTCAAGGCCGATATCCCCCGGTACAAGGTCCGCCACCAGGTCAAGTCCGGCATCTCCGGCTGGGCCCAGGTCAATGGGTTGCGGGGGGACACCTCCATCAGCGATCGCATTGCCCATGACTTGTATTACATCGAAAATTGGAGTATTTGGGTGGACCTGCTCATCATCTGGAAAACGATTTTCGGCAGTAAAACCAATACCAATGCCTATTGATGGCCACGGCCCGTGGTGGGAGACACCCGGGCAAGGGGCAGAACAGATCCCGGTGGTGGGATGGGGGTGAATTCTTTGTGGGGCGGGGTCCCCGTTGGGAGGAATCATGGCGGGGGAGAGCCGGCGGCGGCCGTCGCTGTTGAAACGGCAATACTATATTAAACCTGAATTTCAACGGGGGTTCATCCTGGTTTTCATGGGGGTGATCCTGGTGGGGGGACTGATTTCCCTGGGCCTTATTTATTATTCCACCCAGGATTCTTTAACCTCCACCTTTGTCCATTCCCGCCTGAGGGTGGAGCCCACGGGCATGGCCATCTTTCCGGCGGTGCTGACCGTGATCCTGGGGACCACCCTGGTTTTGGGACTCTTGGCCCTGGGGCTGACCCTGTTGACCTCCCACCGCATTGCCGGTCCCATGTACCGGTTTGAAAAGGATATCCAGCGCATGGCAAAGGGGGACCTGGCCCACCGGGTCCGCATTCGCCGGGGGGATCAATTCCAGGACATGGCCCATTCCCTGAACACCATGGCCCGGGAGCTGGGTGATGGGGTTTCCCACATCATCCAGGACATGGATGCCCTGGCCGGGCGGGGGGATACTCCCCCTGGAATCCGGGCCGAGCTCACCCAATTGGCAGATCGGGCCCGGGGACGGTTCCGGGTGTGAGATGTTCCTGGGGCATTCCGGCCACCCTGGGCCTGGTGATCTTAAGTATGGTGGCGGCATCCCCGGCCCTGGCCCGGCCGTGGACGCTTTTGCCGGCCAAGTACACCATCCTCCGTTACCAAAGGGATGCCGATCTGGCCGCATTTAACCGGGCCATTGACTTTGGGGGACAAAGCCAGGGCTTTCTCTTTTTTCAGGGGGCCGAGGAGACCGGTGAGGGACTGGACCGGGAGGTCCGTCAAAAGCTGAATCGCATGGTGGAGAAAGTTCAATTGATCCTGGACATGCGCAAACCCTTCCCCCGGGTCTTCATCAATCTCTATTCCAATGCCGAAGACTTGCACTGGGCCTATTTCCAGATCTATGGAACCCGCAAGGAACTCCGGGCCTGGTACACCTTCCAGCACAACACCATCTACATCAATGTTTTAGATCTCCATTCTGGCATGTTGGCCCACGAATTGGCCCACGCCGTGGTGGACCATTATCTGGGGGTGCGCCCCCCCCGGGCCACGGCCGAGATCCTGGCCCGGTATGTGGACCAGCATCTGGAGTCCGAAGCCAAGATATATTAACCGGAATCCTTCCGTTGGTTTGACAGAAACGGCGTCTCTGGATTTTTTATCCTATATGAAATTCTCCCCCGGCCGCTCGGCATCGGGATCCAGGCCTTCCAGGGTGACGGGCAGGCTGTAGAATTCCACCTTGAGTTTCACCGGGCCGGTGATTTTCACATGGTGGAACCGCTCCGGGAAGATGACCACGGGGTGGCCCGGATCGCAGTCGATGGGGGTGTCGGGATCATCCTCCCAGATAAATTGACAGGCCCCTTCCTCCACCACCAGCAGGCCGCATTTCCCCTTGGGAGCCATGTGCTTCTTCAATATGCCCGGAGCAATGCTGTTTTCGTCCATCATGGGAGTGGCCCCGGCCAGGGTTGCG
Source organism: Desulfobacterales bacterium (assembly GCA_022361135.1). The sequence continues at coordinate 3,575 of JAKSBM010000048.1, forward strand.
CCCCGGGGCAGACTTTCATTCTGATAGTTCATTGGATTCTCCTTTGTTTTTTTCAGGGCAGGATGCCCCATGGGAGAAGATAATCACGGAACGGGGGAATGCACCCAAGTTTATGGATTTATGATGAATTTGTTACGGCCGTGCGGGGGCGGCGTCCTGCCTGCACGTCCCATGGGGGGCTTGGCTGTGGGGGACGGGGCCAACTCTTGCTTTAAAACTGGAATTCAATGGGGTATCTTGGCGGCTTTTGATGGCGGGAACCGTTTGCTCCAGTGACTGTGGGCACCGGATTCCCTGGAATAGGACATGGAAGCTGGAAAAGGATGCGGGACATGTTTCGGTTTAAGGTGATCATCTCCTTTCTGGGGATTTATCTGGTTTGGGGAACGGGGTACCTGGGCTCCCGTTATCTTTTGGACGTCATGCCCAGCTATTCCTCCCTGGTGTTGCGTTTTGCCCTTTCCTTCGTGGTGACCAGCCTTTGGGTGGGGCCGTCCAAGGTTGTGGCGGCTTCCGGTCGGGAAATTCAAGGGGCCTTGATTTCGGGCTTTTTCCTCATCGGTCTGGGAACCGGGCCCATCATTTGGGCGGTGAACTACGTGCCCACCGGGGTGATCGCAGTTCTGGTGGCCATTTTACCCGTCTGGTTCATCCTCTTTGAACGGTTGCTTTTGGGGCGGGTGCCCCTGGGGCGGCTGGGGGTGTTGGGCCTGGTGATTTCCATTTTCGGCAGCCTCTTTCTGGCCGTGACCACGGGCTCTTCCTTTTCCGGGGGCTTTCCCATGGTTCCCTTCCTGGCCATCTTTTTTTCCTGCATGTGCTGGGCCCTGGGATCGGTGCTCCGGGTGAAATTGGAATTGCCCAGGGATGGCCTGGTCTGCCTCTGTTGGCAGATGGTGGGGGGCGTGGCCTGTAATTTGGTGTTTGCCCTTATTCTGGAGCGTCATTTGCCCCTGTTCAACCGGGTCCCGGATCTGGCCTTTTACCTGACCCTGGCCTATATGGTCCTGGGCTGCTCCCTGACCATTTATCTGGCCTATAATTTTCTTTTGGTCCACGTCAGCCCCACCCTGGTTTCCACCCACAGCTATGTGAATCCCGTGGTGGCCCTTTACCTGGGCTGGCTCCTCAGGGGAGAACCCGTGACCCCGTCTTCTCTTTTGGCCTCGGCCGTGATCCTTTTGGGGGTGGCCTGTATCCAGATGGGGATCCGGCGGGAGAAAAAATGCCGGACCCCCGGAATGGATCCGGCATAAAAATATAACCCCGGTTGGGCCTAGTCCAGGGATTGGATATCCGAGGACAGGGCCGCCTGGAGTTTTCTTGCGATGGGGCCGGGTTTGCCGTCCCCCACGGGATTGCCGTTGACGGTGACAATGGGGGTGACTTCGGTGGTGGTGCCGGTGACCATCATTTCCGTGGCCATGTGGGCGTCCCGTTCGTAAACCGGACGTTCCTCAAACCGGATGCCCAGGTCGGCGGCCAGCTTGAGCACATGGTTCCGGGTGATGCCGCCCAGGATGTAATTGGACAGGGGGGCGGTGACCAGGGTGTTGTCCATGACGGCCATGAAGTTGGAATGGGTGCCCTCCAGCATGACCCCGTCCCGGATGAAGATGGCTTCGGCGCAGCCCTTTTCCTTGGCCCGCTGGTTGGCCAGAACATTGGCGGTGAGGGAGGTGGTTTTCATGTCGCACCGGGCCCAGCGGTTGTCCCCCAGGGTGATGACCCCGATGCCCTGGTCCTGTTTTTTCCGGGCGGCGGTGTCGTCAAAGGCCTGGGCCGTGGCATAGATGGTCAACGGCGTGGCCGGGTCGGGGAAGGGGTGGCTTCTCAGGGCGGCCCCCCGGGTGACCTGGAAATAGATGGTGGCATCGCTGTCTTCCAATTTGTTTTGCTTCACCAGTTCCAGGCCCACTTCTTCCAGAAAGTCGAATTCCGTGGTGTTGAGTTCCAGGTGACGGGCCCCGTAGTTCAGCCGTTCAATGTGTTCCCGCCCCAGGAAAAGGCGTCCCTTGTAGCTGCGGATCACCTCGTAGAGTCCGTCGCCGAAGAGGAAGGCCCGGTCGTCGGGGGAGAGGCGCACCGCATCTTTTTCCATGTATTGGTCGTTGAAATAAACAATCATTTTTCTGTCTCGCTTCTTAAAGTTGATAAATAGGTTTCTCCCTTGCGGGATATGGTGGTGCCCCCCCGTCCGGGGCGGACGATGAGTAACCCCAGGTTGTCCATGCGTTCCAGGCGCAGGCGAAGCTGCTGCTGGGACAGGGTCAGGCCCCGTTGGACCAGGCGTTCCCGGACCGTGGCCCGGCCCAATGCCTGGTGGTCGGCCTTGGCATCACAATAGATCTGGAGAATTTCCCGGCTTTCGTCCAAAAAACCGTGGGTGGTGATGTCCTGGGTGATGCGGGACAATTCCGTGGCCTCGAAGGGGGCCGGGGCCGGTTTTTTGACGGGTTCCGGCCGGGCCTTGCCCGGGGTACGGGGACGGGTGATATAATAGGGCAGATGTTCCTTTTCCAGCACCTGGCCGGACATGCAGACCAGGTGCTGGAGTACGTTGTAAAGTTCCTGGACATTGCCCTCCCAGACGTGGGCCTTGAGGGCCTCCAGGGTGTCCTGGGGCAGGACCAGGTCCGGCTTTTTCAGCTGGCTGTCCAGGTAGGTCCGGGCCAGGGTGCCCAGATCCTCCATGCGTTCGGCCAGGGGCGGAATCCGGCAGATGTGCCGGGCCAGGGTGAGGATGAGTTCGGGGTTGAATCCCTTGGGCAGGCGGCGCTCAAAGGAATGGGCCGAGGTGGTGAGGAGGCGGACCTTCACCGGGATCACCCGGTCCCCATGGGTCCTCACGATCTGTTTTTCCGTCACCGCCCGGAGCATCCCCGCCTGGAGGGCGGTGGGCAGGCGATGGATTTCCTCGATGCAGAGGGTGCCGTTTTCCGCATATTCAAATAGGCTTTTCCGGACCTGGGCTCCCTCTTCCCAGCCAAATAGTTCCCGTTCCAGGGTCTCCGGGGTGCGGGCGGCACAGTTCACGGTGATGAAGGGGCCGTCCTTGAAGGGGGAGGCATTGTGGATGGCCTGGCTCATGCAGGTCTTGCCGGTGCCGGCCTTGCCGTAGAGGTGGATGGGGGCGGTGGTGGCAGCCATTTTCCGGGCCTGGCGGATGAAGGCGGCCATGGCCGGGCTCTTTTGAATGAGGTCCCCGAACCGGGTCTGGGGTTTCTCCGGCTTCCGTTTTCCCCCGGGGATGGGCTTTTCATACTTGTTTTTCCCCAGCACCGGCCATTTTTCCGACAAAAACATCATGGTTTTCATGTAGTGCCGGGCCAGGTCGGCGTGGTTGTACGGCAGGCAGAAATGGTCATAGAGGGTGTAAACGGTTTCCAGGCTTAAAAAGCGCAGGCCGATGTCCAAAAGGGGCTTTCCCTTGAGTTCCGGCGGGACCAGAAGGCGTTCTCCGGCCGCCACCACAATGTCGATGTCCTCGGGGATTTCCTCGTCCGGGTAAAAGGGGAGGAAGGTTTGCCCCAGGTCCAGCTGTTCCAGCTCCCGGACCATTTCATCGGTGTTGGTTTTGATGTCGTTGACCACCAGGATCCGCTGCCCCGGTTCCAGGGAAAGGAGGCGGCGCATGTTGTAAATCAGGTTTTCCCGGTGGGCCCGGATGAAGTTCCGGCACTGGGGATACATGCTTTCCACCATGGGGCGGAGGCCGTCGGAAAAATAGAGAAGGGTTTCCCCGGGATGGGGCGGGGTCTTTTCCAGCTCGTTCAGGGCCACGGCCCGGAGTTCCAGGGTGGGGGAGAAGAAATGGCGCAGCTGATCCAGAACCAGGCGGAGAAAACTGTGCTGCAGGCCGATGACCATCAACTTCTGCATGGGGTGTCCTTTATCTTTCCGTTGAACATCTGTGTCTTCCCCGGCGGTGGGGGGACAGGCCAGTCGAGTGCTATTCAAAATACCCCCTTTTCAGGATTTCCCCCCGGCCCATGAGCCATTGTCCCTTGGCCATGACACTTTCCAGGGTCAGGGTGTGGGGATCCAGGAGCAATAGGTCGGCATGGGCCCCGGGGGAAATGGTGCCCTTGGTCTTTTCCAGCCCCAGGAGGCGGGCCGGGGTTTGGGTGAGGGGGATAAGGGCGTCTCCCGGTTCCAATCCTTTGTCGTGGACCAGACGGTGGAACTCCAGGAGCAGGGTGTCGGGGCGGCAGACATCCAGCCCGATTAATTCGCTGTGGTCGGCATTCCACCGGGGCATGGAGCCCCCGGCATCGGAGCTGAAGCTGACCTGGTCGAAGAGGCCGTTGTCCCGGGCCAGGATGGCCAGATCGGCGGCCGTGGCAAAGGCCGGGGAGTCCCCTTGGGTCTCCGGGGTGGCCGTGGCATCGATGATGGCGCCCTTGTCTGCCAATTCCAGGGCCTGGCCCATGGCCTTTCCCTTTTTTCGGTTGATGTGGGTGGGGCAGAATCGACGGGCGGGGATGGGGGCCATTTCCATGGCTTCAAATATGGGGTCCAGTCCCTGGGGCTCTGCCCCGGTGTGGATGACCATGATCCCGGGTTTTCCCGGTACCATGGCGGCATTGCCCACTTCGGCGGCCAGCCGGGCCAGTTCCTTGGCATCGTAGTGGGGCCCCCGGTGGTCGGCCATGGCCAGTTTTACGCCCAGGACCGGATCCATGAAGGTCATGTCCCGCCCCACGCTGCCGCAGAGGGTGGGGGAGGGGAGCCAATAGGAGCCGGTGACCATGAAGGCGGTGATGCCTTCGGTGTTGAATGCCCGGGTTTTGGCATACAGGGATTCCAGGTTCCGGGTGATGCCGTCGGTGCCCAAAAGGCCCAGGGCCGTGGTGACCCCGGCCCCCACATTCATGGATAACTGCATTTCCGGGGCCCGGGTGTGGAAGCCGCCTTCGCCGCCCCCGCCGGTGAAGTGCTGGTGGCCGTCAATGAAGCCCGGGACCAGGGCCGTGCCCGAGGCGTCCACGGTGTGGATTTCTCCGGGGATGCATTTGGGATCCAGGCGGGGCTCCAGGGCCAGGATTTGGCCGCCCCCCACCAGGACGTCCAGTTTTCCCAGGGGGTGGGGGCTGTATACGGTGGCATTTTGGATTAGAATCATGGGCGGTCCTTTGGTCAATTGACCGCCCCACTATCATGGATTCCTCCTGACATGTCAATGTTTAAACGCCCTTGTGGGGTTTTTTGGGGTCCCGGTGATCTCCGTGGTTATTCGGGGGGATAGGTGTGGGTGTACGGGGTCTCGGCATGGCCGAGATCCGTGAGGGTGGCCAGGGGGTCCTGGCTGTTCTGGAGTTTTTTGTGGCGCTGGGCCAATGAAATGATGTCGTTCCAGTCGGCCGTGGAGTTCATCACATCGGCCAGGCTGGTGGTCCCCTTGCCCAGGTTGGAAACCTGGGTGAGGATTTCCGTGTTGGCACTCATCTGGTTAAAGGCCACCACAAAGGTTTTATCCTGGTTCAGGGCCTCCTCCAGGTCATTTTTTCCGGCAAAATTTTCTGGGATGGTTACTTCCCCCTTGGCATCCAGGGTCAGGGTCATGGATTGTTTGGGATCAATGCCCAGGGATTGGGTGGCCTGATCCAGGGTGGCGTTGACCACCTTTTCCCGGGATTGGGCCACATCCCCGAAATCCTGGAGTTTCAGGGCGCCGGTGGGGTTCAAGCCCATGAGTTCCCGGGTCCGGGCCGACCGGACCTGGGGGGAGAGGGTGACCCGGTCCGAGGCCGCCGGGGTCGCCTGGGTTTCGGTTTCCGTGGTTTTTTCTTTTTTGGCGGCCGTTGCTGCGGCCAGGCTCTGCTGGGTGCGGGTGTGTATGTTGTCGCTTCCATATCCCGCAGTGGTGATCAATGACATGGCGTCTCCACATGGTTTGGGTCCTATAAAATTATTTGATGGAGAAAAGCAGCAAAAATCGTACCCAAGTCCCAATGCGCCCCCAACGTGGACAGGGGGGGATAAACAGGATACAATACCCTAACCTGCGCATTCCACGGTCATTTTTTTCCTGAAAATCCCCTTCTCTGCTTGGTTTTAAATCGACGGTGTATTTTGGGGAAAGTCGTGGGATGTCGGGCTGAATATGTAATAAAAGTGAGGATGTATCGTGTCTCAGAAAAAATTAGAACTCCTGGCCCCGGCAAAAAATCTGGAATATGGCGTAGCCGCCATCAACCACGGGGCCGATGCCGTTTACATCGGGGCCGGGAAGTTCGGGGCCCGCAAGGCCGCGGGCAATCCCGTGGCGGACATTGAAAAGCTGGTGGCCCATGCCCACCAATACCACGCCCGGGTTTACGTGGCCCTGAATACCATCCTTTACGATGCGGAATTGGACGATGCCCGGGCCTTGATCCAGGATTTATGGAATGTGGGAATTGACGCCCTCATCATCCAGGACATGGGGCTGTTGGAAATGGACCTGCCCCCGGTTCCCCTCTTTGCCAGCACCCAGACCGACAACCGTACCTTGGAGCGGGTCCGCTTTCTGGAGGCCTCGGGATTCCAGCGGGTGATCCTGGCCCGGGAGCTTTCCCTCAAGGAGATCCGCACCATCCGGCGGGGGACCCGTGTGCCCTTGGAGTCCTTTGTCCACGGGGCACTCTGCGTCTCCTATTCCGGCCAATGCTACATGAGTGCCGACATGGGGGGGCGTTCCGCCAACCGGGGGGAGTGTGCCCAGGCCTGTCGCCTGCCCTGGCGCCTGGTGGATGAAAACGGTCGGTCCCTGGAGCGGGAGCAGTATTTCCTATCCCTCAAGGACATGGATCGGTCCAACCGCCTGGCCGACCTGGCCGAAGCCGGCATTACCTCCTTTAAAATTGAGGGCCGGCTCAAGGATATTTCCTATGTGAAGAATATCACGGCCTGGTATCGTCAAAAATTGGATGCGCTCATGGCCCAAACGTCGGAATATTGTCGGGCCTCATCGGGCCGGGTCTCCCATTTCTTCACCCCGGATCCCCGGAAAACATTCTACCGGGGGGGGACGGAATATTTCCTGGACGGCCCCCGGGATGATATCCATTCCTTTGCCACCCCCAAGTCCATGGGGGAAAAATTGGGGCCGGTGACCCACATCGCTCCGGACCATTTTAAGCTCAAGGGCACGGCCAAACTGGCCAATGGGGACGGCCTCTGCTACCTGGACCGCAAGGGAAAACTCCAGGGCTTTTCCGTCAACCGGGTGGACCAGGACCGCATCCGCCCCAGCTCCCCGGGGAATCTCACCCGATCTCCCCTGTATAAAGGGGCTGTGGTGTTTCGGAACCACGACCATCAATTTTCAAAAGCCCTGGCCGGGGAATCGGCCCAGCGCCGCATCCGCCTGGATTTGACCTTTTCCGAAACCCCCACGGGATTCTGCCTTTCCGGAAGGGATGAAGACGGCATCCAGGTTGAGTTGCCCCTGGACATGGAAAAGGAAGCGGCCCAGAAACCCCAGGTGGCCCGGGCCACCCTGGAAAAGCAATTGGCCAAACTGGGAAGCACCCCCTTTGAATTGGGGCGGCTTCGCCTGGAGGCCCATGCCTATTTTATCCCCACCCGGGTCTTGAACCAGCTCCGCCGGGATTTGGTGGCGGCCTTGGAGGCCCAGCGTCTGGCTGCCCATCCCCGGATCCCCGCCTCTGCCCCGCGGCTTTGGGACTATCCGGATACGGCTTTGGATTTCAAGGCCAATGTGGCCAATCGTAAGGCCTTTGAGTTCTATAAAAAACGGGGGGTGAAAACCCTGGATCCCTGCTTCGAACTCACCCCGCCCGGCTCCGGGGCCCAGGTCATGACCCTGCGCCATTGCATCCGCTACGCCCTTAGGCAATGCCCCAAGGAACACGGGGGGCGCCGCCGGGACTGGCCCGAGCCCATGTTTCTGGAAAATGACCGGGGGCGGTACCGGGTGGAGACCGATTGTAAAAAATGTGAGATGATTTTGACGGCCGTGGATTGATTTTTGGGGCCCGTCTCCGGGGAAGAGTCCCTGGGACGGGCTCTTTTTTTGTGGATCCAATTGGGGACGTTTTTCTTCCCACCCGGCGCCGGCGGGGGGAGGAAGATTCCGCTACCACCGTTGCGGTCGTCCTGACCGCAACGCCTGCGAAGGACTCTGTCCCATTCTTCCTGAAGCTGCCAGAGTCCTTAACGCCCGCTCCATCTCCCTCCCCCTGTCGTCACCTGATCCTCCGGGTATGATTGG
>JAKSBM010000404.1 GCA_022361135.1 Desulfobacterales bacterium
CCGTTGTGGCCAGATTCTGACCTCGGAGCGCTTCATGCCCACGGAAGCCTTTTTCACCGTGGCCTTTTTCTACATGTGCATTTACTTCTGTCTCAAGGCCCTGGCCGACTGGTCCCAGCGAAAACTGATTTTCAGGGAGGCGTATTGATATGATGGCATTTTATTTTTCCCGGCTCGTGGAGATCTTCCCCTTTTTCCTCAAGGGCCTGTGGATGACCTGCCAGGTGGCCTTTATCAGCCTTGGAACCTGTACCGCATTGGGCTTTGTCCTGGGGATTTTCCGTTCGGGTCAGAACATTTGGCTGCGTCGGCTCATCGGGGTCTATGTCTCCTTTGTCCGGGGCACCCCCTTTGTGGTCCAGATCTTCATCATCTTTTTCATCCTGCCCGAATGGGGGATCCAATTGGAAGCCTTTCCCGCCGCCATTCTGGCCATGACCATCATGGGGTCGGCCTTTATCTGTGAAATCGTGGCCGGGGGGATTCAATCTATCCCCCGGGGACAATGGGAAGCGGCATCTGCGTCCGGGCTCACCCTGATCCAGCAGCTTCGCCTGGTTGTCGTGCCCCAGGCCATGAAGGTTATCTTACCTCCCCTGGTGGGCCAGTATGTCCTGCTCATCAAAGACACCTCCGTGGTCTCGGTCATCGGGGTCATGGAACTCACCCGGGTGGGATGGGTCACCGTGGTCCGCATCCCCGAAGGCCTCATGGTCTTCTCCCTGGTGGGCATTCTCTATTTTTCCATATCCTATCCCCTTATTCTTTTATCCAATTACCTGGAACGGCGCATGGCCGTGTAACCGAGAGGTCCCATGATGGAATCCGAAAATATGATCCAATTTAAAAATGTAAACAAATGGTTTGGCAAGCTCCATGTGTTAAACGATATCAATCTTGAGATTTCCAAGGGCGAGGTTCTGGTCATCTGCGGTCCCTCCGGTTCGGGCAAATCCACCCTCATCCGTTGCATCAATCGTCTGGAGCCCATTCAGAAGGGGGAACTTACCGTGGACAATATCCCGGTCCACGATAAAAAGATCAATCTCACCCAGCTGCGGGGGGAGATTGGTTTTGTCTTCCAGCAATTCCACCTCTATCCCCATTACACCGTCCTCCAGAACATCACCCTGGCCCCCATTAATGTGAAGCATATCCCCCGGGCCGAAGCCGAGAAAATCGCCATGGAAAAACTGGAACAGGTGGGGCTGACCGATAAGCACGATGCCTATCCGGCACAGCCCTCCGGGGGACAACTACAACGTGTTGCCGTTGCCCGGGGCCTGGCCATGAGCCCCAAGATCATGCTCCTCGACGAGCCTACCCCGGCCCTGGACCCGGAAATGATCGGTGAGGTCCTGGACG
>JAKSBM010000500.1 GCA_022361135.1 Desulfobacterales bacterium
GGCCATGAGTGAAACCGGCGGAGAATTCACCCTCTCCCTGGAATCATGCCGCATCGAAGACGTCCGTGCCAGGCTCTTGGACGTCTCCCCGGGCGCCTATCTGAAACTCTCCATCCAGGACAACGGTCCCGGGATTCCCGCCGATATTCTGGATAAGATCTTTGACCCCTTTTTCACCACCAAGTCCAAGGATGTGGGTACCGGCCTGGGCCTTTCCGTGGTCCACGGCATCATCAAGGGCCACAAGGGGGCCATCCAGGTTTCCTCCGTGCCCATGGAACGCACGGAATTCCGGATCCTCCTTCCCCGCACCGGCACAACGACAAAGGCCCATGCCCCGGGACAGGGCCCATCCCCGGGCGGGGGGGAACGCATCCTCTTTGTGGAGGACAACCCGGACCAGCGGGAAAGCATCCCCCGGACCCTCACCGGTCTGGGCTACCGGGTCACGGCCGTGGGCTCGGCCCTGGATGCCCTGGCGGAATTTTATAAAAAGAAACAATGGTACGACCTGGTGATCACCGATTATGACATGCCCGGCACCAATGGGGCCGACCTGGCCCGGGAACTCATGGACATTGCACCGGATCTTTCCGTGATCATGGTCTCGGGCCGGGAGGCGGCCCCGGAGATCGCTAAGATCACCAATATCAAACGATTCATCCTCAAACCCTACGGCAAACAGATTTTGTCCACGGCCGTGCGCAGCGTCATGGACATGGAAAGGAAAACCCCATGAGCTCGATCCTCATCATCGACGACGACATTGAATTCTGCCAGACCATGGAAAGTCTGGTCTCCCGAATGGAGTTGGACTGCCTCAGCGCCCACACCCTGGAGCAAGGCATTGACATCCTGGGCCGCACCGACATCGACCTGGTCCTTTTGGATGTCCGCCTGCCCGACGGCAACGGCCTGGAGGCCCTGGCCCGGGTCCGGGACACCCGCACCCCGGCACCGGAGATCATCATCGTCACCGGCCTGGGGGATCCGGACGGGGCCGAACTGGCAATCCAGGGCGGGGCCTGGGATTACATCGTCAAACCCTCCCCGGTGAAGCAAACCCGGCTGAGCCTGAGCCGGGCCCTGAAATACCGCAGTGAGAAACAGCGCCACACCGCCCCCCAGCCCGTGGACCTGAGCCAGATCATCGGCAATTCCCCGGCCATGCAGAATTGCTTTTCCCTCCTGGCCTCGGCCGCCGTTTCCAATGCCCCGGTCCTCATCAACGGGGAAACCGGCACGGGCAAAGAGCTCTTTGCCCAGACCATCCACAACAACAGCCCCCGGTCCCAGGGAGAATTTGTGGTGGTGGACTGCGCCTCCCTCACGGAAACCCTCTTGGAATCCACCCTCTTCGGCCACAAAAAAGGAAGCTTTTCCGGGGCGGAATCCCACCGCACCGGCCTGGTCACCCTGGCGGATAAGGGCACCCTTTTCCTGGACGAGGTGGGGGACATGCCCCTGTCCACCCAAAAGGCCTTCCTCCGGGTCCTCCAGGAAAAGCGCTATCGCCCCCTGGGCCACACCCGGGAAATTTCCAGCGACTTCCGCCTCATCGCCGCCACCCATCGGGACCTGGACCAATTGGTGGCCCAGGGGAAATTCCGGCAGGACCTCCTCTTTCGCCTTTGCTCGGTCCGCCTTTCCATCCCCCCCCTTCGCCAGCGTAAGGAGGATCTCAAAGCCCTGGCTCGCTTCCAGGTCACCCGGTTGTGCCGGGAGTACAAGATCCCGGACAAAAACTTTGAAACCGGTTTTTTCAAGGCCCTGGAAACCCATGGCTGGCCCGGGAACATCCGGGAACTCTTCAATGTTTTGGAAAGCGCCGTGGTGGTCTCCGGCGAAGAAAAGACCCTCTACACCATGCACCTGCCCCAGGAAATCCGGGTCATTGTCGCCCGGGCCGCCCTGAACCCGTCGGAAGATAGAGGCCAATCCGAAAAAATGAACAAATGGAAAACGCCCGAGGCTGGTCCCCCTCAGGCCCCCACCGGACCACCTGTTCCCTCCGGCTCCAAAGCCCCCCAGCCACATGGAGAATCACCCCATCCCGCCTCAGGACTGGCCACCGATCCCCTGGAGGACCTGCCCACCCTCAAAGCATTCAAACGGGAAATGGAAATCCTCTACCTCACCCAAATCCTCCGCCGGAACCGGGGGGACCTTCCCGCCCTACTCAAGGCCACGGGCCTCTCCCGCTCCCACTTTTACGGTCTTTTAAAAAAGCATGGACTTTCCCTGTGATTCTCCCGGAATTCCCACTCCTCCGAAAGAACCCTGGGACAATGGGGGTGAGCGCCAGGCGGATTTTCCCGTCGTATGCCTTGAGCCGGCCCCATTTTTCCAGGAGCACTGGATCAGTTGGAGGATATGGGAGAACGCCGCCAATAACAGAGAACGACACAACCCAACAATAGGGATGAGATTTTTTTCCAGCCCGAGGAGAACCCTACAAGCCAAGGCCAACCGAGATAAACCGAAACTGTTTTATTATGGAATACTCCCATGGGAAAGCGATCTTTAAACCCAATGAACGTCAAAATGGGAAAGATCGGAAAAGAACACCCAAATTTGGGAACGCAACGGCCATAATATTTTACCGGACTGAACAATAAGATTTTTTATTACCCGTTCAGCCCGGTTGGAATGAAACCTAATTTACCTATACGACGTTTCCTTGATCGTCATATGTGACCGGA
>JAKSBM010000016.1 GCA_022361135.1 Desulfobacterales bacterium
AATCCAATGTGGTGAGAAAACTCAAGAAACACGGGCTCTCCCTGGGGACAAAATAGCAACCGGCAGGGCCCTCGATGCAAAACCACATCAAAGCAACCCACTAAAAACACAGGAGAATAGCCACCAAGACAGAGTCGATGCAAGTTCGCATCCCCATTGTTTTTCCAATACACTTGTCTGGCTTTCCACCCGGCCCCGGCCCTCGACCCCTTTGCCTGCCCTGCCCTCCGCTCCCTTGCCCATTTATTTTCCTTGCCCCAAGCGATGCAAATTCACATCAAATTCCACATTCAAGCGGAACCCATAATTTTTAATTATTCGAATTATCAGCAGATTTTATGACTGGCATTTTTTTTGCTCATAATTCCCTGGACGCCGTAAAAGCGGCGTATTCGGGAATTAAAGATATGGAAAAGTAAGGAGTCGAATCCCAATGATCAACCGTTTGCAAACCCTCAGCCCAGAGCAGGTCCAGACCCTGCACTCTGCCTGTATGGATATTCTTTCATCCGTCGGTGTCCGTTTCTGTGATGCCGAAGCCCTCGAAATCTTTGAAACCCATGGATTCAAGGTGGACGGCGAAACCGTATTCTTTACCGAATCCCAGGTAATGACAGCCCTGGAAACCGTTCCCCAAGAGTTCACCATCCATGCCCGAAATCCGGAGAAATCCGTCACCCTGGGCAACTCCCACTTCGGCCTGGGACCGGGATGGGGCGCCCCCTTCGTGGTCGATGCCAACGGAAGCCGCCGCACCGCATCCATGGCCGACCAGGAAAAATTCTGCAAGCTGGTCCAGACCTCCCCTTACCTTGACTTTGCCGCCGGCTCCATGGCCGTTCCGGCGGAGCTCTCCCCCACCGCAGCCACTTCGGCCATGCTGGGGGCTGCATTCACCCTCACGGACTTGCCTGTGATCTCCAACCCCTGTTCCCGGGAAAATGCAGATGAAATCGTTGAAATGGCAACCATTGCCTATGGGGGGGCAGAGGCCTTGAAAAAAGGGCCCATCACCATTGTATCGGTGAATCCCCTTTCTCCGCTGACCTATACTGAAGAGGCCGCTGGCGGTTTGATTAACTATGCCCGCCATGGACAGGCCCTGCTGATATCTTCCATGATCCTGGCCGGAATCTCCGGCCCCATTGACATTGCCGGAACCGCGGTATTGGAAATGAGTGAAAGCCTGGCCGGCATTGTCCTGGCCCAGCTGGTCAACCCGGGAACCCCCTGTGTATGCGGCGGCACCTCCTGTGCCTCGGATCTGCGCACCGGCGGCGTATACCTGGGCGGACCGGAACAGCTGAAATTCATGGCCATTGCCACCCAGATGGCTGAACATTACGGTCTGCCCTGCCGGTATGGAGGGAACCTCACCGATGCCTGGTCCATCAACTACCAGGCCGGTGTGGAATCGGCCCTGGCCCTGTCCAACACCCTGATCTCCGGTGGTCACTTCATCCACCAGGCCTGCGGCATCCTGGGGGCCTACAATGCCGTCAGCTTTGAAAAATTCATCCTGGACGAAGAGGTCTGCGGTCTGGTGAAACGGTCCCTGGAACCCGTGGTCATCGACGACGAACACCTAAGCCTGGATCTCATCAAAAAAGTGGGCCACGGCGGCAACTTCATGGTTCTCATGGAAACGGCAATGAAATGCCGCACCGCATTCTACCCGGCCCAACTGGCCAAACGGGGCACCTACGAAGCCTGGGATGCCCAATCCATGGGAGATAATCTGGCAGCGGCATCGGAGCTGGTGGACCAGCGTATAGCCGCCTATGTCAAGCCGGACAATGATCCGACCATGGAAAAGGATATTGAGAAATACGTGGCAGCAAAAGCCATTGGATAAAGGACCCGCCCCCGATTCCCACCGGAGGGGTGGAAAACGGGGGCGGACCCTCCCATTACTCATTTAGAAAAAGGAGCGACAGATGGACGAAACAGGCGCAACGCCGGATGACGGTTTTATGAAGCGGTATTTTGGAAAGGAGCTGGACACCACCATTTTCTATTTTGTGGCCGTGCTCACACTCCCCTTTGTGGTGCTGGGACTTTTCTGGCCCGAAGGATTGGCCAAGGTGGCGGGATCCGCCGTGGGCTGGATCTGCCGGGTATTCCAATCCACCACCCTGTACGGGGTAACGGGATTTCTCATCTTCTGCATTGCCATTTCCCTTTCCCCCTTTGGCAAGGTCAAACTGGGAAAAGATGACGAAGAACCCGAATTCACCAGGTTTGCCTGGTTTTCCATGCTCTTTGCCGCCGGCATGGGCATCGGCCTGATCTTCTGGTCCGTGGCCGAACCCATGATGCACATGGCCTCCCCCCCGGTGGGCGAAGCCAACACCGCCGAATCCGCCATGCTGGGCCTTGAAATCTATTTCTTCCACTGGGGCTTCCACGCCTGGGCCATCTACGCCGTACTGGGCATGGCCATGGCCTATTTCCAGTTCCGCAAGGGTGAACGTGCCCTGGTTTCCCGCTGCCTGATTCCCATCATCGGCCGGGACGCCGCAGATGGTGCCATTGGCCGCATCGTGGACACCATTGCCATCTGGGCCACCATCTTTGGTGTGGTCACCGGTCTGGGCATCGGCGCCATGCAGATGGCCGCCGGTTTCAACCAGCTCTTCGGCATCCCCCTGGGACACGGCACCACCGCCGTTTTCATCGCCCTGGCCACCTTGGCCTTTATCATTTCCGCCATCACCGGGGTGTCCAAGGGAATTAAATTCCTTTCCCAGCTCAACGTGGTCCTCATGGTGGTTCTGCTGATTTTCTTCATCGTCTTCGGTCCCACGGCTTATATTTTCAAGGCCTTCTTCGGCGGTGTGGGCAGCTACCTGTCCAACCTGCCCTCCTGGTCCTTCAGCTCTCCCCTCTTCGAAAACGAAGGCTGGACCCGGGGCTGGACCGTATTCTACTGGGCCTTCTGGATTGCCTGGGCTCCCTTTGTGGGCGCCTTCATCGCACGGATTTCCAAGGGACGTACCATTGCTGAATTCTGCATGGGCGTAATCCTGCTGCCCCCCATCTTCTCCTTTATTTTTTCCACGGCCCTGGGGGGAACCACCCTCTACCTGGAAACCGTTGCCAATGCCGGTGTCATGGAAGTCGTAAAGCAGGACGTTGCCCTGGCCCTGTTCGCCACCATGAAGCATTTGCCCGCCTTCCAGCTTGCTGCGGGTGTGGCCATGCTCCTCATCGTTTCCTTCCTGATTACCTCCTGCGACTCGGCCACTTACATCGTGACCCTGTTCGCCACCCGGGGTAAGGAAATTTCCGATGTCAAAGTCCGTCACAGAATCACCGTGGCCTGCGGCATCATCCTGGGTCTGCTGACCATCGTCTTTGACATGTCCGGCGGCCTCCAGGGGCTGAAAACCGCCACCGTGGTCGGCGGTCTTCCCTTTATGTTCATCATGTTCCTTTCCGTGATTGCCCTGGTCAAAGACCTGGTGCAGTCCCGCAAGTAAGAGGGACATAGGCTCTCCCAAGTCCGCCGGCAACCCCGCCGGCGGCAACCATTCGTCGCAGACCATAAGGGGTTATGGTCTGCGACGATACCATTATCTACAAAATGGACGAAAACAACAGCGACACCGCCGTTGGTGAATCCATCCCCGACACGATCCAGAGAAAACCAGAACCCATCAATAAACGATCGGTCCTGATACGCTGTCCGGCCCCTCAGAAACCTATGCCTAACCTTGGTCGGACAGCGTTTATTTCTTTTCAATGAAGTAATTTGCCTATTTTTTCACTCAATTACTGACCCTGCAGAAGAATTTAAATTTTTTCCCAATTTCTCCGGGAAATCCATGATTCCAGCCTTGACACTCCCCCCCTTCTGTGGATAATCTGCTCCCAATCGCTAACACAATCTGGATTTCCCCATGAATTACACCGAAGACAAGAGTAAAGCGGGTGAGTTTCTCCGGTTGGCATTGAATCAGATGGTCAAATACAATCTGCCGGCCACCCCGGTGAATTATACGGTGTGGTACGAATATGTCTCCGGCAAAAATCTGCGGCTGAAAAATGCCATCGACCAATCCCTGGAAAACGAAATCCCCATCAATTCGGAACACATCGAGGCCCTGTACAAAAAATTCGTCACCGATGGCGATCGCATCGTCATCTCCCGCCTCCTCACCAAAATCAATCTCATGCTCCAGGACATCACCCGCCATGTCATGGAGACCGAGGGGGATCTGGTGGGCCACGGCCAAAGCCTGGGTGAACTCACGGAAATGATTCACAATGTAAAGGATTATGAAGACGTGAAACGGGTGGTGGACCGGATGATGTCCGAAACCCAGGCATTGAAAGCCTCGGGTTCCCGACTCCAGAGCCGGATGCAGGTATCCTCCAAGGAGTTGAATCAGCTCCACCGGGAGCTTGAGAAATCCCAGAAAGAAGCCCAGACCGATGCCCTCACCGGCCTCATCAACCGCCGGGGGCTGGGCAAGGCCCTGG
>JAKSBM010000630.1 GCA_022361135.1 Desulfobacterales bacterium
CGGCCCAGGTCCACCACGCAGTCGGTGTCGTCCATGACGATCATGGCACCGGAGCCCATCATGGAACCGGCCTTGGTCAGGGAGTCAAAGTCCACGGCCGTGTCCTTGAGGGAATAGGGAATACAACCGCCCGAGGGACCACCGGTCTGCACCGCTTTAAAGGGAGCGCCGCTGTGCAGGCCGCCGCCGATCTTTTCAACAATGTCGGACAGGGGCAGGCCCATGGGTACTTCCACAAGGCCCACGTTTTTCAGCTTGCCCACCATGGAGAAAACCTTGGTGCCCGTGGAATGGGAAACACCGATCTTGGAGTACCAGTCTCCGCCCCTGTCGATGATCATGGGGATATTGGCCCAGGATTCCACGTTGTTCAGGACGGTGGGGCGCCCCCAGAGTCCTTCTTCAACGGAACGGACATACTTGGGTTTGGGGTTGCCGGGCTTGCCTTCGATGGAGGAGAAAAGTGCGGTGGATTCACCACAGACAAAGGCCCCTGCCCCGCGGTTGATGCGGGCCTCGAAGGAAAATCCGGAATTCAGGATATTATCGCCCAGCAGGCCGTATTCACGGGCCTGTTCCAGGGCCAGCTCCAGATGCTTCACCGCCACGGGATATTCGGCCCGGACATAGAGGAACCCCTGGGTGGCACCCAGGGCATAGGCACCCAGGATCAAGCCTTCCAGAACCGCATGGGGGTTTCCTTCCATGATGGCACCATCCATGAAGGCACCGGGGTCACCCTCGTCGCCGTTGACCACCACGTAAACGGGCAGTCCCTTTTTCTCGATGGCGGCCAGTGCGGAACGCCATTTACGCCCCGTGGGAAAACCGGCGCCGCCACGGCCCCGAAGTCCGGATTTTTCAACTTCCTGGACCACCTCTTCCGGGGTCATGGAAGTCAGGGCCTTTGCCAGGGCCTGGTATCCACCGGTACGGATGGAATCGTTAATGTCCGTGGGATCGATTTTACCGATGTGTTCCAGCAACTTTCTGTCCTGGAGTTTAAAGAAGGGGATGTCCTCTTCCTTGGCAATGACTTCGCCGGTTTCAGAATCCTTGTACAGGAGCCGTTCAACCAGTTCGCCTTCCACAACGGTTTTCTGGATGATTTCCTCGGCATCGGCCGGTTTCACCTTCTGGTAGGAGATGCCTTCGGGCAGGATGGTGACCAGAACGCCCTTGGAGCAGAAGCCCTGGCAACCGGAGCTTTTGATTTCAGGGATGACCTTGCCTTCAATGTCGGCATCGGCCAGGGCTGCGGTCAGGGCCTGGGTGACGGCTTCGGCACCACCGGCCCGGCAACCGGTGCCGTGGCAGACCATGATTTTAAGCTGATCCGGATTGACCTTGGCCTCCAGATCCGCCCGCAATTGGTTCAAATCATCCAAAGATGTCAGACGCAGGGAGTTTTCCTTTAATGCTGTACTCTGATTATCCATTCATTCTCACCTATTAGTTAGCCGATGACGGGTCTGTGATTTTTTTAATTTCTTTTTCAAAGGTCTTGATGGTGGCACTGGCATGGTATTCCTCATCCACAATGGCCACCGGGGCAATGGCGCAGGCCCCCACGCAGTTCACCGTACTCAGGGTGAACATCATGTCGTCGGTGGTTTCTCCGGGGGCCACC
The DNA here is from genome assembly GCA_022361135.1 of Desulfobacterales bacterium. Next base: position 1,631 of record JAKSBM010000630.1, read on the forward strand.
TTCAGATCCCGGGACAGGCCGTCAACCAGATCCTGGCCGCCCTTAAGGTGGCAGGCGGTTCCCAGGCAGACCTTGATTTCATGTTCCCCCGGAGGTTCCAGGCGGAAGGACTGGTAAAAGGTGGCCACGGAATAGGCCTGGGTCAGGGGGACCCGGGTGTGTTCGCTGGCAGATGCCATGGCTTCCCTGGAAATGTAGCCCTGCTGTTCCTGGATATCCTGAAGCAGGCCGATGAGGTATTCGGGCTTTGAAGGATAACGATCCATGATCTCATCAATGTGCTGATCCATGATCATACGACTCCTAATTATAGGTTCTTAATTTTGTGGGGCTGTTTCCAACAGCCCGTATTGTTTCATTCGGCGCCAGAGGGAGGAACGACTCATTCCCAGCAAGGTGGCAGCCTGGGCCCTTTTTTGGCCGGCCTGCTCCAATGCCTGAATAATGCGCTCCTTTTCCGGGCTGGTGTTCTGTGTTTGGGGTGCTGCCTTGGGTGTCACCGCTTTGATCTTGGGCGGGAGGCAGCGGGGAAAGATAATGGGGCCCTTAACAAAGACAAAGGCATTTTCCATGACCCGTTCCAGCTCCCGGACATTTCCGGGCCAGTCATGCTCCATGAAGGTTTTCATGACCACCGGATCGAGCATGCGAACGGCTTTCCCGTATCTATGGTTGAACTTCTCAATGAAAAAATTGACCAAAAGGGGAATATCCTCCCGCCGTTCCCTCAGGGGAGGCAGGTGAATGGGAATGGTCCGCAGCCGGTAAAATAAATCCGTGCGAAATTCCCCGCTTTCCTGGCGGGCGTCCAGGTCCCGGTGGGTGGCCGACACAATGCGGGCCTTCAGGGGCAAAGAACGATTGGATCCCACCCGTTCAAATTCCTTATGGTCCAGGACCCGGAGAAGTTTCACCTGGAGCCCGGGGTCCATTTCCCCGATTTCATCCAGAAAAAGACTCCCCCCTGAAGCCAGTTCAAACCGCCCCGGCTTGGTCCGTTCCGCCCCTGTGTAGGCTCCCTTTTCATGGCCAAAGAGTTCGGATTCCAGCAGACTTTCCGCCAGGGCCGAACAATTCACCGCCTGGAAGGGACCTTTTTTCACCCGGGAAAGGCTGTGGATGGCCCGGGCAACAAGCTCCTTACCCGTACCGCTTTCACCGGTGATCAATACATTGGAAGGGCTTTTGGCAATGTCTGAAAGGCGACTGAAGATGATCTGCATGGCCCGGGATTTCCCCACCATGCCGTGGAAGGTTTCCGTGCGCAACCGGGCCTTTACCCCCTTGGGATTCACCGGGGAAAGAAAGGTCTGGATCCCTCCGATGAGGGCCCCTTTTTCATCTTCCAGGGGGCTGGCAACGGCCCGGAACTCTTTGAAGGAACCATCGGGACAGGCCACGCCCATCTGATATTTTTCCTCTTCCACCCCCTGCTGAAACACCTTTTCAAAGGGGCATTCACTGCGACAGCCACCGGCCCTGAAGACCTGCCAGCAATACTTGCCCAGGGCATCTTCCCGCTTCAGGCCGGTCATTTCTTCGGCCCTGCGGTTAAAGGAACGGATCTTCCACTGGGTATCAATGGAAAAAACGCCCTGGGGAAGGCAGTCCACGATCTGCTGGTGATCGGTGCGGGCCAGGTAGGCCAACCCGGTTTTGGCAGACCGATCCCCCCGGGACAGGGCCATGGGGGTAAACTTTAAAACCGCTGCAATGATCCGCCCCCCTTCGGCAAAAACCGGGCTCATCTGGCCCTGGCAAAGGAGGGAACGCCCCTTGCCCTGGCGGAAGCGCAATTTGACGCTGATCTGGGGGCTTGCCCCGGTGATCACCTGGGTCAAACGGGCCTTGACCCGATTCAGGCAATCCCGGGTGCAGATTTCTTCCAGCCCCAGGGGCTCCTTCCACACCGCAGGCACCTGGGTAATGCCCAGGATCTTACGGGCCTGTGCGTCGATTCCGGTGAGGGCCAAAAGGGAGGAAAAGACCATGACCCCTTCCCCATTGGAAGTGGATGGGCTGCCCTGCCCGGGATTTTCATCATATGTGGAATTCTGTTTCAGCATGGTTTTGTTTCATCTTTTCATTGGCAGGTCATTCCTGCGATGCTTCTCTTTGTAGCAAAAGGCGGACCACAACAATGAAAACAAATAAAACCAGATGCTTAACGAGAAAAACGTTTCAAGATAGAATTTTTGTTTCAATGGATTGAAACGTGAACACATTCCCCTTCTTGGACAACAAAACCCACAACATCTTAGATTTTTTGAAAAATACAAACGAAAGCGTTTCAATTGAAACAAATGAAACATTTGAAACGCATGGAACGTTTCCCAAAAAAACAAAAAGGGCGTTTCCCAGATTCAAACTGGAAAACGCCCTTAAATGACCGACGGCCGCCCCCAATAATTGGTTTTTAACCTGATTATCGGAAACAGCCTAAAATGGACGGGGTGAAATGGGGGATTTAATCCATGATCCCCAAGGCCTTCATCCGCCGCCACAGTGAGGTACGGCTGATGCCCAAATCTTCGGCGGCCTGCTTTTTCCGCCCCCGGGTTTTCTGGAGGGCCTGGATGATTTCCCCCTTGCTGGGTTGGCGCCCCCGGACCGCAACCACCTTTTTTTCCACGGGTTGGCTGGTGAAGGCATCGCGCTGGGGGAGATTTTCCTCCCGGATAAAGGCCCCCTTGGCAAAGACAAAGGCATGTTCGATGACCCGCTCCAACTCCCGGACATTCCCGGGCCAATGGTAGGCATTGAAAAGATCCATCACCCGGGGATCAATTCCCTTGATGTCCTTATTAAAGAGAGGATTGAACTTGGAGATAAAATAATCCACCAAAAGGGGGATATCCCCTTCCCGGTCCCTCAGGGGGGGGATTTCAATGGGCACCGTGCGCAGGCGATAGAAAAAATCCCGGCGAAAGGAACCATCTTCCAGGGCCGAGGCCAAATCCCGGTTGGTGGCTGAAATGATTCGGGCATCCAAGTCAATGGGCAGGGTCCCCCCCACCCGTTCAAAGCTTTTATGGTCCAGGACCCGGAGGAGCTTCACCTGGAGACCGGCCTTGAGTTCGCCGATTTCGTCCAGGAACAAGGTGCCGCCCTTGACCTGCTCAAACCGTCCCTCCCGGGCCTTGGTCGCCCCGGTAAAGGCGGCCTTTTCATGGCCAAAGAGCTCTGATTCCAGCAGGGTTTCAGCCAGGGCCGAACAATTCACCGGCACAAAGGGCTTCCCCGCCCTTCGGGAATTTTTATGGATGGTCCGTGCAAAAAGATCCTTGCCCGTGCCGCTTTCCCCGGTGATAAAGACATTGGCATCGCTGGCGGCAATGTCGGGAAGCAGTTCAAAAAGACTTTTCATGGCCCAACTCTGGCCAATGATTTCGGAACAGGAAAACCCCTTTTTTTTCAGGAAGGGGGTCTGGGGGGCGCGATTGTGTTCGCGAAAGGTTTCCACTGCGCCCACGATGAGCCCTTGGTCATCCCGAAGGACCCCGGTGTTCACCAGGATACATTGACGTTCCCCGGACTTGGTGGTGATTTCCACATCCCGCCGCAAATTCTCAACTCCCTTTTCCAGGGCTTCTTTGAGCAGGCATCCCCCGCCGCAAAGGTTGGAACGAAAAATATCCCAGCAATATTGGCCCAGGGCTTCGTCCCGGGAAAATCCCGTTATTTTTTCGGCGGTCCGATTAAAGGAGGCAATTTGAAATTTGGCATTGATGGTCACCACACCTTCGGGAAGGGCCTCCAAAAGGCGGCTGTCGGAAATGAAGCACTCCGAAAAAGCGGGCACCGGAAGTTTGGGCGCTTCCTTCAGGGTCAGCATCAACCCTTTGACCTTTTGATCGTCAAAATAAAGGCCGCTGACGGCCATGCGAATGGGAGGGGAATCCCCCGAGGCCAAACGGACCAGGATCCCAGTGGCACCTTCCCCGGAAGAAAGGGTGGCTGCAATGGCCTTTTCCAGATTCTTCCGCATGCGACCGGCGGCAAAGAGTTCCGAATCCAGAACATCTCCATGGGTAAGATTCACATTGAGAATACGACATGCCGGGGCATTGATATTCATAACCACCATTTCATCATCCACGATGATGACACCATCTTCCCCAAGGAAAGTCTGCCCTACCCCATTTGCTGTCATGCCAATTGTTTCCGGCATATGCCCTGACTCCAAAATCCGTATACTGATAATGGTCCCACACCGGCATCCACGGGAATCAGCATGGACCGTCACACTGGCCCAGCCCATATTAAAACACCACGACCCGCCCCAGGGGGTGGCCCGTGATTTCGTCCGGCTCAGCTCCTGCCTGGATCACCAAGTCTGAACAGCTGGATCATTGCCCTGGGGGCAAAAGAAAATTCATCCCATGAAAAATGCGGGTTAGGACCAATTGTCCACCCAATGAAGGGGACTAATACACCATGAACGGATCTTTGCCAACCATGAATCCCGATTCACCCCCATAAAAAGCATTCATTCCGGGAAGACCCGGGCAAATTCCATGAATCCCACCCTCATCAAATCCGGACTCAAAATTTTTATTTTTCCATTTTCCAAACAAAGAGAGGCCATTAAGTTTCATTGGGTAATTTTTTAAAAAATGGGATTCATTTTCCCGTTGACACACAAAAGTCTATGGGCTAAAAAGGCGCATCTTCTGTGGGGCTGTAGCTCAGCTGGGAGAGCGTACGGCTGGCAGCCGTAAGGTCAGGGGTTCGATCCCCCTCTGCTCCACCATTAAAAAATTAAAGCTCGTTGGTTTATTCCAACGGGCTTTTTTATTTTCTGCACAACCCCGACATCAACTTGCCGACAAACCAATTTCCTTCACACATGGGAAATTCCACTTTGTGAAATTTTTCGATGAAATTCGCCGCTTGTTCCACGAAATGGATTTGGCTTATTTTCAAAACGCCGGCGCTCTATGATTTTACCCTGACCTATTCTGAAACCCTGGCAAGGTTTGCCGGTCATACATATGGGAAAAGCCTCCATCTCCCCTTGGGAAATCCATTCCCCCCTTAAACGACTTTCAATGGGAACGATACTTTGGAAATCCCCATGGCACCAAGGAGCCGACATGGGGCAAACCGGTTTTCCATAAAAAAAGCCCCCTCACCATTGGGGCAAGGGGGCTTTCATATGTACGCTCTCAGCTTGGGCCGTTTTTGATCATTTTCCCTTGGCCTGACTTCGGGGTTGCAGGAAAATTCAACCTTGGAAAAGCGTCATCCATTCCTCGGATTAAAACTTTTCTACGCCTGAAGCCAGACCAAAATCCGAATCGTCAAAGGAGCCCTTTATCTGGATCAGGGCTTTTCCAATGATATAATGGCATCCATAATTAATATTGAATTCACCAACCACGTTGAAAGTGTAAGCAACGAAATAACCGGCCCTGTAATGAAAAACTTTTCTTCCCTTAAAGACAGAATGGAAGGTAAAG
>JAKSBM010000463.1 GCA_022361135.1 Desulfobacterales bacterium
CCACCTCCGACGGCCATGCATCTCCGGCCGAAACCTGCCGGGCCTTTTCCCAGACCGCCCAAAAATCAGGGGTGGTTATCCATTCCCATTGCCGGGTAAAGGATATCCAGGTCCGATCCTCGGGCTTCCGTGTCGTCACCGACAGCCAGGGCACCCTTGAGGCGGAACAGCTTTTAAACTGCGCCGGCGCCTGGGCCGGGGAAATCGGGGAAATGGTGGGGGAACACCTTCCCATCCATCCGGTGGGGCCCTCGGTCCTGGTCACCGCCCCCATGCCCCGGATGTTCCATCGATTCGTCACGGCCAATAAGCGAAAACTCTGGTTCAACCAGGCCAAGAACCGCTCCATCCTCATCTGCGGCGGCTACCTGGCGGACATTGACATGGTGAAGGAAAGGACCCATCTCCGGTTCGACGAACTCCAGAAATGCGTCCAAACAGCCCTGGATCTTTTTGACATTGTGGGGGACATCCCCATTGTCCGGGCCTGGGCCGGTTTGGACGGGGATACCCCGGATATCCTGCCCATCATCGATCGGTCAAAAACCGTCCCCGGTCTCATGCATGCCTGCGGATTTTCCAAACACGGCTTTGCCCTTTCCCCCATGGTGGGGAAGGTGGTGGCACAGGCCATGGCAGGAAAACAGCCGGAAACCAGCCTGGACGCCTACCGCCTGGACCGGCCCACCCTTGCAACGACGCAACCATAAACAACAGCCATAGATCACAACAACATCAATGAGGTAAAACATGTCACACGGTCAAATCATCAATTTTAAACCGGAAAACGCCACCCTGCAGAACAAAGGCTACAAAACCAATGCCGTGGAGGGCCACCCCTTTGAATCGGTCTGGGAATATTACAACCACCCGTCTGGAAATTTCCGGGCCGGGGTGTGGGAATGCGACGCAGGAGCCTGGACCCACAACCACCCCAAAACCGAATTCTGTTACATTGTGGAGGGGGAGGTTTCCATCCAGGAAGAGGGTGGGCCCTTGCATGAATACAAGGCTGGAGATGCCTTTATCGTCCCCATGGGCACCCCGGTCACCTGGAAGGTGAAGCACTTCTGTAAAAAAGTCTTTGTGGGCGCCACCCAATTGGATTCCTAAATTTAAAGATTCGGCTCGATGCCGAACGCCCCTGTGGGATCGTGATCCATCCATTGCATCCAGGTTGGATCACGATCCCATGGGGATTTTTACCCATACCCGTCCTCCCCTGCCTGTGGTAAACTAATCCCATCATTCCACCCCGCAAATTACGACAAAAATATTCCCCATTTCACCCAAGGAGGAACCATGAATCGTAAATTTATAGTTTACCTTTTCCTGGGCCTGGCCCTCACGGCGGGCAGCGTAACCATAATTCCAAAGGCGGCCCACGCCCTGGATCCCATCTTTAAAGATCTGTCCGACACCGCCATCCGGGGCTACGATCCCGTGGCCTATTTTACGGAAGGCAAACCGGTCCGGGGAAAATCTGAAATTTCCCACCAATGGATGGGGGCGGTCTGGCATTTTTCCTCCAAGGGAAACAGGGATTTATTTATTGCAAATCCGGGAATGTACGCCCCCCAATACGGGGGATATTGCGCCTGGGCCGTGAGCGAGGGATACACCGCCCCCATCAGCCCCAAGGTCTGGAATATCCACAACGGAAAACTCTACCTCAATTATAGCAAGGGGGTGCAACGCCAATGGGAAAAAGATCGGGAAGGCCACATTAAAAAGGCGGACCGAAACTGGCCAAAACTCTTGAAATAGCAAATCGGGATACGGGATAACACCGCGCACCAAAAAAGAAAAACCAGGGATGGATCACCACCCCTGGTTTTTTATTGTTCCATTGTGGGGATGAAATCGGCTTGATCAATAAAGGGTGCCCACCTTGTCTTCCACGGCCCGGACAATGCGGCCGGAGTGGAGAAGTTTTTTCACCTGGGCAATGTCCAGGGAAAGCTGGCGGTCCTCCTTCATGTAGTCCACCTCCCCCCGGATGACCTGGTAGGCGGCAAGGGTCCCCTCCCCGGCCTTGAGATTGGTAAAAAGATCAATGCCCTGGGCACCGCAGAGCAACTCAATGGCAATGACCTCTTCCACATTTTTCACGATCTCCATGCATTTCCGGGCGGCCACAGCCCCCATGGAAACATGGTCTTCCTTGTTGGCCGAGGTGGGGATGGAATCAACGGAAGCCGGATGGGCGATGACCTTGTTCTCGGACACCAGGGCCGCAGCCGCATACTGGGCAATCATGAAGCCGGAATTGAGCCCCCCGTCCTCAACCAGGAACGCAGGCAGGCCG
>JAKSBM010000684.1 GCA_022361135.1 Desulfobacterales bacterium
GTCAATGGCCGGCATCACCGGTGTAAACGCGCCCATGCGCTTGTCTTCCACACCCCGGTATTCCCCCAGAAGAACATGGGGATTATAGCCCAGGGCGGAAATTTCGGCGATGAGACGCCCCAGCCGCAGGGACTCAGCCTCCGCATCCCTGTAAAGCATAAGATCGGGATTGGTTTCCACAAAGCGAGTATTGTATTCACCGGATTGGAAAACCGGATGGGCAATGATCTGCTGGTGGAAGGGAATGGTGGTTTTCAACCCGCCGATGATATATTCCTTCAGGGCCCGGGTCATCACTGACATGGTTTTTTCCCAGTTCTCCCCATAGGAAATAAGCAGGGAAGCGGCCGAATCGTAGTTGGAGGGGAATTCATAGCCGCCTGCAATACAGGAATCCAATCGGACACCGGGGCCCCCCGGAGAAATATACCGGGAAATCGGACCCGCATTGGGGGCAAACCCATTCCTGGGATCTTCACAATTGATCCGCACCTGGATGGCATGGGAGATGGGCTTTGTGTTTTCTTCGGTGAAACGAAGCTTGGAACCAAAGGCAACGGCAATCTGTTCTTCAACCAGATCAATGCCGTAGCGGCATTCCGTAATCCCGTGTTCCACCTGGAGACGGGTATTGACTTCGATGAGATAGGGGTTGCCCTTTTCATCCACCAGGAATTCCACCGTGGCCAGGGAATAATATCCCACCTCTTTAACCAGGGCCCGGGCATAGGATTTCAACTTTTCCCGCAGTTCTTCGGTCATTCCCGGCCAGGGAGAAGGCGTGATTTCCACCAGTTTCTGATGGTTACGCTGGACCGTACAATCCCGTTCATCAAATGCAAACACATTGCCGTAACGATCTGCAATGACCTGGATTTCAATGTGACGAACGCTGGTCAGCAATTTTTCCACATAAATTCGCGGATTTCCAAATGAGGCCTGGGCCAGAACAGACGCCTTGGAAAAGGCGGTTTCCAGGTCGTCCATGTTATAGACTTCATAGATGCCGCGTCCACCGCCGCCCCCTTCGGCCTTGAGCATGACCGGCAAACCGATTTCCATGGCGATTTCCCGGGCTTCATCCATCTCCACGGAATCCGGAGAACCTGGAACAACGGGCACACCCAATTCCACGGCAAGCTCCCTTACCTTGACCTTATTGCCCAGAAGGCGCATGGGCTCGGTGGGAGGGCCGATGAATAGAATACCGGCCTCTTCACACTTCCGGGGAAAGCTGAAATCCTCGGAAGCAAATCCCCATCCCGGATGGATGGCGGCCACATCCTTTTCCTTGGCCAATTTCAGGATATTATCAATTTCCAGGTATGCCCTTGGATTTTCCCCCAGATGGATTAATTCCTGGGCGCCTGAGGTAAAGGGAGCCACCTTATCCACATCGGTTACGGTGAGCACAGGGACACCCTGAAGTTCTTCCCTGATGGACCGGATGATACGCCGAGCGGTGATTCCCCGGTTGGCCACAAGAATTTTTTTGCCTTTGATCGTTTCTTTGATCTCGTCAAATGTTTTCATAATTACTAACTCCGATTAAACGTCAAATCTCTATCCGGGGGATAATTCGCCCCCTGTCCAGAATTCGGGTCCCATGGGCGGTCTGTATTTCAAGTTCGCCAACACTGTTAAGGCCCTTAATCCGAACCGGGTGATGATCCCCATCGCCCTGCTCCCAAAGTACATTTTCACCTTTAAAAGCAAGGATCTGTTCCACTTGTTCAATAATGTTTTCCGGCATGGCCATTAGCCCTTCCAGACATGCCCTGATATGGGCGATGCTGCAATGCCACAACCCGGGTGCATCCACATCAACGCCATGGTCGCTTAGGCTGCAGGCGGGTATGGGATAAACGCCCTCTCCAGAAGAAATGGGCTGGGAAGCCAGATTAAAACCAATACCAGCCACGATTTTCGTTCCCCGCCTTTCAATGAGGATGCCCCCCGCCTTTCTCCTCCCCACGAGGATATCGTTGGGCCATTTCAATTCCGCGCAAATTCCGTGTTTTTTCAAAGCTTGCACCAGAAGAAGCCCAAGGGCCAAGGGGAATAGTGTATCGGCATTTTCATTGAACACAGGTAATCCAAGGCTGACATAAAGATTGCCCTGCCCCCTGTCCCACCTGCGTCCCAATTGTCCCCGTCCCCTTAGCTGATCCAACGCGGCCACCCAGGAATATTCCGAAAATGCGTCCCCATGCACCAGGCTCCAGGCCAGATCCATGGTGGAATCGCATCGGTTCACCAGGTATTCGTGAATCCCATCGGGATCACCGTGCAACACCTGGACATCCCCGTTGCCGGGGCACGGAAATGGTTTCCATTCTCCCAACTTGGGAAAACGATACCGCCAGGCCTCAATGGCCCTATTTCTGGAATCATCCATAGTCATCAACACATTATCTTCCACAGGTGCAAAATAGGAAAACAGCCCTTTTGCACCTAAGGGTTTTCGGGTCTTCTTGCATGCAATATAGCGTTGAGAGATCCGGCAGGTTAGCGCCGGTTGAGGGGCTTTCCACTATAAATCAGACGAGATAACTTCCCAATACCAAGAAAACATATAAAAAACGAGGATATGATATATTCTTTTTCTTTGTCAAGGAGGGAGACAATAATTTACGATCCTTGGACAAATGAATTCCGGTAAGAAAAATCCATGGATTAAATACCGGCCCCCTAAGCCCAGGGGTTTTAGGCCCCTGGGCCGAACTTTTTCCCATCAGGCGATTTCCTTGTTTCCAAACTCCGGCCAGACCAAGGGGGGTGGGCTTTTTTCGGCAAGGGTATGATAAATGCCATTGCATTGGGGAGCCCTTGCACAACCAACACAATTGGGAATAAGGCGCTTTCGGGTCTGGTTCATATAATCGTCATAGTTGGGATAAATCTCATCATGGTAGATCATGCGGATCTTTCTGGGGATACGATCAAGATGGTATTTGCCCAGACCGGGGGCATGGCAGAAGGGAAATCCCTCAATGTTGATGAAGGTGGCCGGAAAGGCCTGCTTCAACCGTTTAACCGCCTTGGGAAGCAGTTGACGCAACTTCTGGGGATGAATCATCAAATCATGGAAACGCGAACGAACCTGCCTTGACAGATGCAAGGCTGAAATATTCTGCCAAGGCACCCCCAGGCTTGCGGACAAGGCCAGTGTCTCATAAAGGAAATCGCGATTATACCGACACAATAAAGTATTGGTTCTGACCAATGCTTTGAGTGAAAGGCAATTTTCAATTCCCTTCAACACCCTGCGAAATGAATTGGATGTTCGGGTTAATTTTTCGTGGATGAAATTGTTGGGCCCGTGGAGCGAAATCATAAATGCCGTCACCCCATGGGCAATGAGCTGCTTTACAAAGTCAAAGTCAGCCAACCGGATTCCATTGGTCTGTAAATGTATATCCCTGATCCCGACTTCATGGGCCGCCGATAGAACCGGAAAAAGGGCCGAAGACACCGTTGGCTCACCGCCGTGGATCACCAACACCTTGTATTCAGAACCCCGATGTACCAGCACCTTGTTTACTATGGATTCCGTTGAAATGTGAACCGATTGCACCGGTGTATCCACCGCACAGAAGCGACATTCCGAATTACATTGGTCGGTGAGGTGAAGGCTGAGCGTGGGCCGGGGATTCAAAATAACATTAACAAGCTCGGAATAAAAAAAATTAGCCTTGTGGAGCAGTCTTTCCATAACCATCTTCCTATCCGATATGATTCAAGGCAAAATCCTGAATGGCAGTGGCAGCATCAGGCAAGGTATTCAGCTGAATTCTAAAGGCGATTTTCATCTCTGCATCAACGGTTTTATAATCGGAATCGTAGAGAAGTTTGGAACAGGTTTGAAGAAAATCTTCTTGGTCCAAAGCCTCCACGGTATGGACGATCGAGTAAAAGGAATCGGATTGAAATAGGGGGTCCAGAAACTGGTAATACTGCAAGGGCCAAAGGCGAAATGGATATGCCAATTCACTTCCCCGAATCCAAGGCAGGGGTGAAAAACTTTCCATGGTCCACCGATGGCTGTTCTGGATCAGCACCGTGGGGGTTCCCATCAATGCAGCACGGATCATGATATTCCCACATGCGTTAAATGAAAGGAACAGGTCTATGTTGCCCAACAGATCGTCCAATTCCAACGGGGATAAGGAAGGAAGCCAATGGTATTGGCCGGCCATTTTGCCATTTAACTCAAATGGTTCCGGCCCCACATGGATCCATTCGACCTTTGGGCCCAGGTGCTCTAAATATCCAGCCATGAGTTCCGGCAATTTCAGTTGAAACAATTCATTTTCAAGGGAGATTGAAGCGTGGTGATGCCAAGGAGAACTGGTGGTCAATATTTTCTTTTTTCCATTTCCCCCCATCCCCCGGGTCAAAAAAAGATTGGGAATCCCGGGCATGGCATTGAAACGCTGGCTTTTGCCCGAAAAGGGGGCAATGGGAACCGGCGTCATTGATAGGACATGGTCCTGGGGACTTGGCGTGGATTCAATGTCCATTGCCGTTCCCCCTTCGTCTTCGAACAAACATCCCACAGAAGCCCCATTTCGCTCCGAATCCCATAGATCCACTTCAATTTTTGGTATATCCATGGGAAGGTTTAAGCCCGGCAACCCCATGCGGTGGAACAAATTGCAATTGCCCAGGTAATCACACAAAATAATGACATTCACACGGTGCAGCCGAATGATCTCCCAGAGAGCCGTCTCCATCTGCTCCCCCATGCGATTGCTCAATGTCTCAACCGAACAGGGGAAATCCCGATTGAATTTTTTGTTGATACCATTGGTTGCAAGTACCGCGCAATGCCCTTGTTCCATGACGCTTTTGGCCATGACCTTGGCCAGGGGAAGTTGACCCATGTAATGGTCATGGAGGGCAAGAATTAAATAGCTTAGTTTTCTGGACGAAAAACTTGTCATTGGATAATTCTCTATTTTGAATCAAAAAATCTTTGACGGAATATGGGAAAAATTCTGCCCTGGGATTTTACAAAATATTTAAAGGTCGTCCAGGTAACCAACCATCCGGCAAAGCGGGGTAAAAATCAATTAAGGAAAACCACATCTTTAAATTATGTAATCAATGATCGAACCACTTAAAAAAGTAGGGACTGACTTTTTTATAAAAGTACTCATAATAAAAATTCATGGGAAAAACCATCGGGGAACCCCTTAATTTCCTTTATTATTTTTCAAAACAAAAAAAGGTAGCGCCCATCAGATAAAATCAGGCGATACCTTTCTTAAGATAGATTTCAAACAAAAGAAACTTAACGGTCCATGCCCCATTTCCCCAGAAGGGAAGAGAAAATAATCACCGCCATGCCCACATAAACCTGGGAGGAAACCTGGGCGCCATGGACAAATCCCAACATGAGAACAGCCAGGGGAGGTGCCAGGTAGCTAAGGTAGCCAATGATGGTAATGCGACCCGAAGTAATGGCGCGATCCCAAAAATAGAAACTCAACCCAAGGGGAATTGCCCCGAGATACACCGCAGACCAGAACGGGGTACCCGAAGGCCAGCTGGGGGCACCGGTTACCCAGGCCAACAGATTTGAAAAAACGGCGGCATAGATGGTAAAGGCGGTCATGGGGCTGGACTTCAAACGGAACAGCGGCAAGGCCACACTGAAACTGGACCAGATCAAGCCGCAAAACAGGGCCAGACCATACCCGCCAAAATAGGCCGAATTAAATGAAAGGTCCTTTCCCGAGGCAATCACCAGCCCGGCACCAAATAACCCAGCCAGGGCCGTGATGAGAATCATGGGTTTTAATCGCCGATATTGAACAATGGAAGCAAAGACAACTGTCCAGAAAGACCAGGTGGTGGCCAATATGGCGCCTTCGGCCATGGGAGCCTTTTCCATGGCACCATAATAACAAAGGTGGTAGATAAAAATGCCCCAGATTCCCAAAAGGCTGGGCCAAATCCCCGGAAAAAAAATTTTCCAGGATCGTTTGGTGACCAGATCCCGTAAATAAAGGACCAGTGCAGCAGTGGTGAAACTGATTTGAAGCAGGGACGGTACGGAAAGACCGGTTAATCCAGAACCAATGGCGGTGGGCAGACTGGCCCAACACAGAATGGCGGCCATGGCAAAAACATAGGGCATGATGTAATCTCGCATACTCGGGTTAAAATTATCAATACCCGAATATTTATCCTTCAATCCAGATCAAATTCTTGAACAAAATTGACATTGCCTTGAATATTGCCCCGGTGTGACCCCATACCTCAACTTAAATCGTCGATTTAAATGGCTCTGGTCGGAAAAGCCGGATCCCAGGGCGGCCTGGGCCACGGAGGAACCCTCCAAAATGAGTTGCCGAGCCCTTTCCAGCCGTAGTTGAAGCAAATAGGCGTGGGGTGGAATCCCCATCTGAGCCTTGAACAACCGGATGAAATGGGATTCCGTGCATTCCATGAGCCGGGCCAGGGGCTTAAGGCGCAATGGCTGATCCAAATGGGCATGGAAATATTCCAGGGATTTTTTAATCCGCCAATCCGCCCCGGCAACCGAAACCGTTAGGCCCCTCCTCCCCTTCCCATGCCTTCGGGTCAGGGACGACATGGCCTCATGGAAAAGGACATCCTGTTCCAGGTCCTGTTCCCGGCCCATCATTCCATGGTGCAGCCGGGCCAGATCCCCCCAGATTTCCGGGTCCTGGATCTGGTTGTCAAAATTCACGGCGGAAAGCGGGCCTTCGCCCTGTACCTCGTCGAAAAATTCCGAAGCCACATAAAAACTGCGAAGGTGGCGCTTTTCCCGGACGCAGGCAGAATTGGAATGGACCCGGCCCGGTTCGATGATACCGATTTCCCCCCTGCCCAGGACACTGCGTTGTCCCCCCAGGGTGTATTCCTCTGCACATCCCGTATCCAACCAGACCACATACCGATCATGGATGTGGGGCTTAAAATCAAAGGGATCGGTGCAATCCAGGATTTCCACCGCCGGTAATATGGATTGATACACAAGTGCCATGGGGCTTACTACCCTGGTTTTATTCACCGGGCAAGCCTAAACTCATACCCCATGGCTGTTGGAAAAGATATTGGCGGAGTTAAATCATCTCCAAAAAGGCTTCAATGCGCACCCGAAGCAATTCGGAATCCACCTCAGAATAATCGGTTTCAATGTGAAGATAGGGCCGGTTAAACTCTCGGGTCACCAGCTTTTGAATCTGGATGGATTCCAGGTTATAGGTGTGGCAAGCCTGCCAGGTCAAATCCACAACCCCGTCCACATGGAATTCTTCAACCAATCGGGTTAAAAGATCCCTGCGTCCCACATTGGGGCTCATGACGGAACAGGGGATGCTGATATATTGATCGGCCAGGGCAGCCATGGGCTCCTTTTCCTGGTCAACCTGAAACACCTGCTTATACCCGGAACAATTTTCAAAGGCCACCACCGATGCCCCGGCCTGTTCAAGAATTCGGACCACCTTATCCGATCCCAACCCCATGGGCACACCGGTAACCAAAATCCGGGGGGCGGAGACATTTTCCTGGGATGGAACGGCATCGGACTCCGTTACAATCTCATCCACCATGGAGATCACCTCTTCCTTATCCCTGAAA
>JAKSBM010001053.1 GCA_022361135.1 Desulfobacterales bacterium
ATGGCCTGCATGGACATTTTCTCCCTGGGGACCTCATTCTGCTCTATCAGGTATTTACCAACGGAATAATAGGCGTTACCGTTGGTACCGGCGTAGTGGACCCGCATTATGGTTCCGTCTGTCAGGGCCACCCTTCCGGACCCCTGGATCTCCAGAAAAAAACGGTCCACCCGGTTGGCCAGCCAGACCACGGGTGCGGCACGGTCATGGAAATCCGGGGTATGGTTGATTTCATGCCTTGAATAATAGGGCACCACACGATTGCGGTTCTCATCCACCCGGGCCATCAGGCGCTTGTGCCCTTCATACTTGGTTGAGAATTTTGCCAGGTCGAGATGCATGAGGTCATCGGGCATGGAATAGACCGGATAGGGAAAATCCGGGCCGGGCTCCCGGCTGCCCGGGTAGGTGGGTTCAAAATAGCCGGTGAAAAGCACCTCTCCTTTGGTGTTGCCGACACTCTGGTATACGATATAACGGTCCTTGATGAAACGGTTGAGCCCAGATGCATCCGGCGATTTTTCCAGAAAGTTCAGGAAACCCTCAAGGGAGCGGATCATATGCCGCGCATCATACCGGTCTTTGCCATAGGTAAAGGTCCTGGTTTTCGGCACCCGGTTGAAATAGAGCAGGCTCTGGCGGACAGAGGTTTCAAGATCCCGGAAATCCCGGCTGTCTGAAAACTTCGGATACTCCGGGGCGGTCAGCCGCTTCATGGGCACCCCGGTACTATCGGTTTTCACCGGCTTATCGCACCCCCACAGAAAAAAAAGCCCCAGAACCAGACAAAAATAAAGGCAAGGATAAAAACGGACAGGGACGATATTCAGTCGTCTTTTCATGGGCGTATCCTCATATCAATTTGATTTCAATTCTGATTTAATGTGATTCAGGCGCGTTATGCGCTGAGGGATCCGGCTGTTTCAGTTCCCGGGTCATTCCCTTTTCCACCGGAACCGGATCTATTTCCGGCAGTGGTTTTCCGGTGACGGCCAATTCATTCAGTTTGCGTGCAGAGGCCATTACCCGGGTTTCCATGGCACCGGCCGTCCTGTTAAAGGTGGCGGCTGTCCGTTCGATATCCCGGCCCAGGCGGTTCATATGCTCCGCCATGGTGGACAGCCGGCGGTAAAGCTCCCCGCCCAGATCCCGGATGGCCTCGGCATTTTCATATCCCTTTTGCTGCTGCCACGAATAGGCAACCGCCTTTAACAGCGCGATCAGGGTGGTGGGCGTCGCCAGGATCACCCCCTGGACAATGCCTTTCTCAATGAGATCCGGCTTCTGTGCCAGGGCTGCAGAAAAAAAATTTTCCCCCGGAATGAAAAGGACCACGAATTCAGGGCTGGGGCTGAAGCGTTCCGTATATTTTTTTGATCCCAGTTGGGCGATATGGGCCAGGACCTGGCGGGCGTGGGCCGTCATCCGGATATTGCGTTCATTCTCATCCTCTGCCTCAAGGGCATCCAGATAGGCGATGAGGGGCACTTTGGCATCCACGATAATCCTGCGGTTACCGGGCAGGGTTACGACCATGTCGGGCCGCAGTGAACCTTTGCCGCTTCCCGCAGTCATCTGCTCGGTAAAATCGCAGTGTTCTGCCATCCCGGAAAGCTCGGCCACCTTCTTCAGGGTGATTTCCCCCCACCGTCCCCGCACATGGGGAACCCGCAGGGCCTTGACCAGATTTCCGGTTTCCAATTGGAGGAGCTGCTGGGTCTGGCCCATCTGCTTCAGGGTCTGGGCAATGGCTCCGTTGGCCCGCTGGCGATCGGCCTCCATGGTCCGCAACCGTTCTTCGTAGCGATGGAGGGATTGCTGGACCGGGTCCATGGTCTGGCGCAGGGCACGGCCCTGGTGGTCCAGATCCCGGCGGGCCTGGTCCAGGTAGCCGGAAAAATGATTCTGGGCCATCTCCATGAACCGGGCCCCCTGCTCGTTGAGTGCCTGGTCGGACAATTCCTGGAGCCGGTTGGAGAAGAAAAGGACCCCGGTCCGGGCCAGGATGAAACTCACCAGGAGTCCCAGAAGGAATCCCGAACCCAGCCAGATCAGGGCCTGGGGGGTGACCAGACTACTCATCCCCCTCCCCGTACCGGGGTGCGGTGAAGGTGCCGCTCTTACCGCCGGTCTTGGATTTCAGATGGATGTCGGAAATCTCCATGGCCTTGTCATAGGACTTGCACATGTCATAGATGGTCAGGGCGGCCACGGAAACGGCGGTGAGGGCTTCCATTTCCACCCCGGTCTTCCCGGCCAGGGAAACCTCGGCTTCGATGTGGATGCCGCTGACGGCGGGATCCGGGGTAAAATCCACCCGGGCATGGGTGATGTTCAAGGGGTGGCACATGGGGATGAGATCCGATGTTTTCTTGGCGGCCATGATGCCGGCGATGCGGGCCGCCTCCATGACATTGCCCTTTTTCACGGTTTCATCCATGATTTTTTCCAGGGTGGAGGGGGTCATGGTGATGCGACCACCGGCCACGGCGGTGCGTACGGTGTCGGCCTTATCTCCCACATCCACCATGCGGACCTTGCCCTCGGCATCCAAATGGGTAAAATCTTGGCTCATTTTATTTATCCTTATAGAACTGGGTCTTTTGGGTGACCTCGGCCTTGATCAGGTTCAGGGTGTCTGTGAGGCATTCCAGGACATTTTCCCGGATATCCCCGGCCACCACCAGGTACATGACATCGTCCCCCACATCCAGGGGTTTGTCCTCTTCGATGTGGACCAGGATTTCGATGATGCCGGGCCGGGCCTTCTGCTGGGTGAGGATTTCTTCCAGCCGCTTGTGGTCCACGGTGAGGGAAAGGCCGGTGACGGGATCCCCTTCCCGGCTGTTTTCACGGACCACACCGTTGTGGGCCAGGATCATGCCTGCCTTGGGATAATCGGGGTGGGCCTTGATCCGGTCCACCAGGGTCTGGAGATTCATTATATTTGTACTCCTTATGTATTGGGTTTGCCGGGATCGGCCATCTTTTCGGCCTTTTCCAGATCTTCCGGGGTATTGACGTTGAACATGAACTGCATTGCAGGATCCAGTTGCCTCAGGGTTTCCGGGGGGATGTCCACCACCTTCCGGGGGTTGAAAAAGCGTTTGATCATATAGATCCGCTTGTCCAGATTTTCTTCGATCAAGGGGATACACGCCTTTGAGTACACCGCGGACAGGGGTTCCATGCCCTCGGGGGTCCGGGGAATCACCACATGGGTGCCGGGTTTGGCCTGGCCCACGGCATGGCGGATCACCGCCTCGCTGGCAAAGGGTACGTCACAGGCCGACACATAGGCAAAGGGATAAGAGGCGTAGAAGAGGCCCGCATGGAGGCCGGCCAGGGCACAGCGCAGGGGGCTGATGTCCGTGACCACTTCAACATCCCAATCGGCAAAATCCCCGGGATCGTTGACCAAGATGAGGGTTTCTTCAAACAGCCGGTTAAACAACCGGTACAACCGTTGGAACATGGGCTCGCCCCCCACCGGGTGGAAGGTTTTTTTCTTCCCGGGAAGACGGCTGTTGGCTCCACCGGCCAGAATCACACCGGTACACTGAAATTTCATGGATAGAATCCTGGATAAAAGTCTGTATTACTCCCTTTGATTATAGGAAGCAGAGACGAAAATCAAGAGGTGTTGCCCGGGGTAAAAAAAGATGATACACCTCTGGGATGTACGAATCACAGGACACAGAAAGGTGTGCCATGAAACAAAATAAAACCCTTCTTACCGATCAAGACATCCGTCGCATCATCACCCGGATCGCATATGAAATCGTTGAAACCCATAAAGGGACCCAGGACCTGGCCCTGGTGGGCATCCAAACCCGGGGGGATTTCCTGGCCAATCGTCTGGCGGACCAGATCCAGGCCATTGAAGGCCCCAAGCTTCCCGTGGGGTCCATGGACATCAACATGTACCGGGACGACTGGACCCGCATCTCCCACCAGCCCATTGTCCGCCCCTCCAAAATCGACTTTGACGTGGATGGGAAAACCATCATCCTGGTGGACGATGTTCTCTACACCGGACGGACCATCCGGGCGGCCATGGAAGCCCTCATGGACTTTGGCCGACCCGACCGCATCGAATTGGCCGTACTGGTGGACCGGGGACACCGGGAATTGCCCATCCAGGCGGACTTCAAAGGCATCGTTGCCGACACGGACATTGAAGAAACCATCCAGGTCCACCTCACCGAACACGACGGCCAGGATCTGGTCTTTAAGGAAGTGAACCCATGAGCACCCTTCTCCATAAAAAAAACACCCCCAAGGATATCCGCGTGGCCGTGATTTCGGTTTCCACCACCCGGAGCCTGGCCGACGATAAAAGCGGCCATTGGATCAAAAAACAGGCCAAAAAAGAGGGCTGCGAAGTGGTCATCCACCAGGTGGTCACCGACGACACCGCAGCCATCCGGGATATCCTGGAGCATGTCACCACCAAGATCGCCCCGGATGCGGTGATCTTCACCGGGGGAACGGGCATCAGTCCCAAGGACGTAACCATTGAAGCGGTCCAGCCCTATTTTGAAAAGGCCCTTTCCGCCTTTGGTCCGGTCTTTGCCCAACTCAGTTTCGAAGAAATCGATTCCGCCGCCATCATGTCCAGGGCAACGGCGGGCATCGTAAAAGGCTGCCTGATCTTTTGTATTCCAGGCAGTATCAAGGCCTGCAAACTGGCCTGCAATGCCCTGATTTTCCCAGAACTCGGCCATCTGCTGAAACATATGAAGGAATGAGACCATGAGTACAGAACTGGATACCCTGCTGGAACAATGGACAGACAATGATTCCAAGACCAAATTGGCCTTTACCGAACTTTTGGAGCACCTGAATACCCTGGAAGGGGTTGAGCTGGATTTCGACGCCCGCCCCGGGGTGACCTACAGTCTGCGCCCCCGCCACACCGGCCAGAAAAACCGGAAGCTCTTCGGCATGGTGGACGTCATCGACGACGACCCCGAAGACCGCTGGCTGTCGGTCTGCTTTTACAAGGAGTTCATCACCGATCCGGACGAAGCCGGAGACTCCGTCCCCGAAGGGCTCATGGGCGAAGATGCCCATTGCTTTGACCTCTATGAATTTGATGCCGACGAGGTGGCCTATCTCAAGGCCCGGCTCACCGAAGCCGCCGGCAACGCCCCCGAGTAGCCTTTCTCCACCGTATTAAAGTGCGGACAAAAAAATTGCCGGGCAGGAAACTGCCCGGCAATTGCGTTTTTTTCTAATATTCAGGTCATATTTCGCTGATGATGCGCCCGGTGTTCCGCTCCACCTGGACACAGCGATCATCGTAGAGGGTCTGCATGTTGTAATCCTTGACATTGGTCACATCAAGGACGGGAAGACCATTGGCCACCAGCCATTTCTTAATCATGGCCACCTGGCGGGGATCCCCGGCACGGGCCGTGAAAATCTTCACCTGGATACCGGTCTTCAACATGCGTTTGACGAATTCCAGCATGCCGGGGACCGGCTTACCGATGCGTCTCAGGCTGGATTGGTTGTCCCAGATCGCCAGGGTGCCGTCCAGGTCCACCCCCACCCAGGGACCATGGGACTCCCGGTCTTCCCCGGCCGGACTCTCCCGGCGGGGCCGGCGTACCGGTTCGGGCCGCTGGCTGCCCCCAAATATTTTCTTCATGACTTTAAACATGGCGTGTATCCTAAAATGAGTATCCCAACAATGGTATTTATACGGAAAAACGAATGTTCAGGATATCGCCGTCCTGGACCTCATAATCCTTGCCTTCCACATTGAATTTGCCCGCCTTTTTCACCTCGGCTTCGGATCCCAGTTCGGTGACATCGGCATAGGTGAAGACCTCGGCCCGGATAAATCCCCGCTCCAAATCGGAATGGATCATGCCGGCGGCCTGGGGGGCGGTGGCGTTTTTACGCACCAGCCATTGGCGGACCTCGTCGGTGCCCACGGTGAAAAAGGAAATCAGATTCAGGGATTTCAGGCAAAGACCGGTGAGAACTTCCAGGGCCGTGGCCTTGATGCCCAGGTCCTCCAGGAATTCCTGTTTTTCCTCCTCCGTGTCCAAAAGGGCGATTTCGGCCTCCATCTGGGCACAGACCAGCATGGCCTCAATGTCCTGGGCCTTGCAACTGTCTTCAAAGGATGCCAGCAGGTCCCCATTGTCCACATCATCCTCCCCCACGTTCACGGCAATGACCATCTTTTTAAGGGTGATGAAGGGATAGGAAGTAATCATCTTTTTATCGTCTTCGCCCAATTCCAGAAGACGCAGGGGCTTTTCCGCCTCCAGATGCTCCTTGAGCCGGGTCATGAGGACCAATTCTTTTTTCTTGTCCTCATCCTTGATCTTCTTTACCTCGGCTTCCAGGCGCTCAATGCGCTTTTCCACAAAGATCTGATCGTGCATGAGCAGCTCTGCGTTGACCATTTCAAAGTCCCGCATGGCATCCACGGAACCGTCGGCATGGTAGACGGCATCGTCTTCAAAGGCTCGGATGACGTGGCAGACGGCGTCCATGTCCGCAATGTCCCGGAAGATGGTGCCCTTGGCAATATTCTCCGACTCCATCTTGGGCAGCAGGACCAGGTCCAGCCGGGCCCGGGCCTCCTTTTTGGGTTCGTACATGTCCACCAACGTATTGAATCGGGAATCCAGGATGTCCGCGGCGCCGGGGACCGGCTTCATGGCCTTGGAAGGATCGGTGATTTCATTTCCCGTTAAAATCTGAAACAATGTTTTTTTGCCTGTCTGGGGCAGGCCGATGATTCCAACCTTCATGGTCGTTATACTTCCTTTTACATTTTTAGATTTTACTTCGTTTGGAAAATCATATATCAAATTTGCATCGTTTTAAACAGGACAAAAATCCCGCAGGACAAGGAGAAAGCCCCCATGATTCCGACGCCATACACCCCTCCCTTCCCCATGGCAAATGGACATATTCAAAGTATCTATCCTTCACTTTTTCGCAGGGTGGACGATCTGGTTTACACCCGGGAACGCATGGAAACATCGGATGGGGATTTCCTGGATCTGGACTGGGCACGCACAAGGGGCTCCTCCTCCAGGCTGGTGATCATCTCCCACGGGCTGGAGGGCTGCACCCACAGGGCCTATGTCAAGGGCATGGCCCGGGCCTTCACCCAGGAGGGCTGGGATGCCCTGGCCTGGAACCAGCGGGGATGCAGCGGGGAACCCAACCGTCTCCTGCGCATGTACCACAACGGGGTCACCGACGACCTTGACCGGGTCATCACCCATGGGGCTGCCACGGGCCGGTATAAAGAAATCGCCCTGGTGGGCTTCAGCATGGGGGGAAACCTCACCCTCCTCCACCTGGGGCGGGACAAGGTACATCCCCTGGTCAAGGGAGCAGTGGTTTTTTCCGTGCCCTGCGATCTTTCGGCATCGGCCCGGGCCCTTTCCCGTAAAACCAATGCCATCTACATGAAACGATTCCTGCGCATGCTCCACGAAAAGGTCAAGGCCAAGGCCCTTTTATTTCCCCATGCAGTGGACGCAAGGGGCTATGGGGAAATCCGGGATTTCAAGGCCTTCGACGATCGATACACCGCCCCCATCCACGGATTTAAAAATGCAGAGGATTATTGGGAAAAATGCGCCAGTGCCCCCCATTTGAAGGACATCCCCCTGCCCTGCCTCATGGTCAATGCCCTGAACGATCCCTTCCTGGAACCGGAGTGCTATCCCCATGAAGCAGCCCGGGCCAATCCCAATTTAACCCTGGTCACCCCAAAATCCGGGGGCCATGTTGGATTTATCCAATTCAACCGCCAGAATAGATATTGGTCGGAACAGGTTGCCGTGGATTTTCTGGGAACGAAAAGATAGATCTTCCGCCCACGGTCCATGGGACCGCGGGCAGTGCAATCCCCGGGTTACGATGAAAAATTAGAATTCCAAATTCAGGCAGGGGGTGGCATCCCGGGGAATATGGCGTTTTTTCACCGGGTCCATATCCAGGCGGGAGGCGGCAAAATCGCCATCGTGGGGAAAAACCAGCCAGGCGTCCTGTTCCAGGGCCCGGGCCAGCATCTCGGCCTTTTCTTCCACCAGGGCCTCGGGGTAACGGTCATACCCCATGGTGATGGGCAGGTTCACCCAAGGGGTTCCCGGCACCAGATCCCCGGTGAATACCAGGCAGGTCTCACCTATGGTGATGAAGGAAACCAGCATGCCCGGGGTATGGCCCTGGCTTTGGAAGAATGAAATGGAAACCGGTCCCAGGGAAAGGGTATCACCGGCGGAGACAAGATCCAACCGCCCGCTTTCCTCCAGAAGGGGAGCCAATTCCGGAATAAACGAAGCCCGGTCCCTGGTTTTGGGATCAATGGAACGCTCAAACTGCTCCCTTCCGGTGACAAAACGGGCATGGGGAAAGACCAGCTCCGATTTGCTGTCGGGCACATGGGCCGATAAAAGGCCCCCGCTGTGATCAAAATGGAGGTGGGAAAGGATCACATGGGTGAGATCTTCCGGGGCCACCCCCTCGGCGGCCAAGGATTCCAGCAGCTCGTGCCGGTTGGAAACCACACCGAACCGCTCCTTCATTTTGGGGGAAAGATAGGCACCGGGTCCGGTTTCAAAGAGGATGACATGGGCCGGAGTTCGAATCAAAAGGCAATTGGCTCCGATGTTGATGCGATTTTCTCCATCGCAGGGGACCCAACGGTTCCACAGGGCCTTGGGGGCATTTCCAAACATGGCCCCCCCGTCCAACTTCATGGGGTTTCCCTTAATGGTCTTCAGCGTAACGGTCATGGCAGCGTCCTTTATGAACAATTGGCAGTTGAGGGGGGAGCAGACAAACGGGAAAACGCCGGATCAGGGAAGGGTAATTTTACGCTTATCCGGATTCTTGTGGCGCCGGTAAAGAATGACCACATGGCCGATCATCCCCACCATCTGGGCGTCTGTTTGTTGGGTGATTTCTTCGGTCAAGGCGGTTTTGCTCTCCTTGTCCTTGTATTCGATGAATTTGATTTTGATGAGTTCGTTGGCATCCAATGCCAGTTCGATTTCATCCAGCAATCCCTGGACAAGTCCCTTTTGGCCCACATAGGCACTGGGATTCAGATGATGGGCAAGTCCCCTAAGATATTTACGCTGGGCGCCTTTAAGTGCGGTCACAACTTATTCCTTATTCTTATCATTAAAAAACGGCTATCATATCACAGGTTTGCCCTGGAGAACAGCGTATAATTCATTCTCCAACTCCCGACGGGCCTTCTGGACGGCCTTTATCTTCCCCTGGATCTCCCCGCTTTCATCCATGGACTTCATCCCGGCACAGAGATACCAGGTGCAAATGAAGGGACGGTGGGAGCGGGAAAGGGTGCAGCCCAGGGCTCCCAGGCAGCGACAGACACGGTTCCCATCCCCTCCGTCCATTTTGGAAATCTGGGCCGGAGGCAATTGTCCATGGGCCAGGCCATGGAAAAGAAGATCGACGAAATCATACCCAATGACGGCCCGGCTGCAACAATTGTCCGAACAGGTCGGGCAAACGGCCCGGGTCAAAAAATCCATGGCCGGATCCAACCCGTCATACCCCTGTTCAATGGTTCCCACATGGGGAAGGAGGGGGGAAAAATCATGGCCGGCGGAAAACAGGGCCTGAAAATGGGAAACCACCTGGTCCCAGGCCCGTGGATCCTGCCAGGAAACCGTATGGGGAGCGGAGCTGTCCATGCCCATGTTTAAAAGGAATTTGACAAAGTTGCAACAGGGATTATGGTTAAACAGTCCTTAAAGCTTTAACTAACATTGTTTTAATCGCACAGACAAAAAGGAGTTCCCATGGCAGAATTTACCCTGAAGGTTGAAAACATGAACTGCGGCCATTGCAGCGGCATGGTGGAAAAAACCCTGGCCGGCATCCCGGGCATCACCGATATCCAGGTGGATCTGGAGGGTAAAACCGCCCGGTTCAACGCCCCGGAGGAAGGGCTGGTGGACCAGGCCATGGACGCCGTCACCCAGGCCGGGTACCCCGCATCCAAATAGAACACACCTGTAATTAAAAAGGGGGAAGTCGACTTCGACCGGGTTCATCCCGGCGGAATCACACCTCCCCCTTGTCCGGCCATGGCAGGGGCCTTGCCGGCCGAACCTTTTCCCCTTGGGAATAAATGGGCTGCCCCCCCCCACCAAAGGCCGTCCGCGGCACAACAGCCGGGGTTAAATCAAACTGGAAAATTCAAAAACCTCGGACCGGTTCATGGTTTTGATGAATCGCCGCAGCAGCTCCCTGTCAAAGCAATGGGACATGCCCTTGTCCCGGAGCTGTATCCTTGCCTTCACCCGTTTCCGGGCCTCCTCCTCCAACATCTCCCGTTCCCGGAGCCGTTTCAGCTTGGCCTCGTAGTCGTCCCGGACCACGGTGACCAACGGCACGCGACGATTTTCCTTGGCTTCGGCCTCGAACTTGTGCAGGGCATCCACATAGGGATTTTCCCCGGACATGATCCGAAGGGCCTCAAAGGGGGTCTTGGCCTTTTTGTAGGAACGGCGGGAGGTCAGGGCATCAAAGACGTCCACAATGTGACAAATCCGAGCCATCAATGGGATTTCCTCCCCCTTTAACCCACAGGGATACCCGCTTCCATCCTGGTTTTCATGGTGGTAGAGGATGATTTCCAAAAACTTCCGGGAAAGCTGGGTTTTAAAGAGCAGGCCGATGGAATAGGCCGCATGGGATTGGATGAGCACATATTCCAGATTATTGAGTTTCCCGGGTTTATTGATGACGTTTTTGGGAATCTTGATCTTGCCGATGTCGTGGAAAAAGCCGGCGGCCGTGGCCTGGATGATCAATTTCCTCAGTTCCAGGGAA
The DNA here is from genome assembly GCA_022361135.1 of Desulfobacterales bacterium. The sequence goes on from JAKSBM010001053.1 coordinate 10,855, forward strand.
TCCACCCCGGGGAAAAGGTCCCGGTTATTATTAATGAACAGGGCCAGAAGCCACCCCACCTTGATGGAATGGGTGTGGGTATCGTAGTCGTGGCCCACCAGCAGGGCCAGCCCCTGGATGGAATCCACGTCGGAGATAAAATCCACCACCGTGGTGATGAATTGGGTGATGTTTTTCAACATGCCCTGGGCTTCCGCATCCCGGGTCAGGTCCACCCGGAAGGATTCCTGGATCAGATCACTGGCCGACACCACCAGTGCGCGGCTCTTGTGGCCGGGGGCCACCTGGTCGTGGTTCAGGATGAATTCAAGGTTCTCCTTCACATAATCGCGGTAGGCCCGGCGCTGGGCCGTGTGCATGTAAACCCGGTCCCAGGAGTGGAGCAATCGAACCAACCGATCCCGGGGAATGGATCGGGTGTCCTTGAGCAGGCAACGAAACCGATATTGATTGCCCCTGTGGGGCTGCCGTTCGTAGAGGGCAAATCCGGCAAGATGGTCCGGATCAATGGATTTGGGATCAATGACAAAAAACAGACTGCCATCATTAAAATACTCTGTTGCCAGAGCCATGGTGACTCACTCCTTTTGCATGGGTACATTCTTCGAAATATAGCTGAATGGAATATAACGAACAAATGAGGAAATTTTTGCCTTCTTTATCAGTAAATGAGGAAAGTGTAAAGACCGCCGCCCCCCATTTTCCGGAAAACAAGACTGGGATTACAAGGTCTTACCATCAAACCTCTCCCATTATTTCCTTGACGCCCCCCCGACCTTTGTTCTATCGTTTTTAACCGATAAAACCCAGAGGAGACAGGGATGCGATGAACAGAGTCAAATCAGAGATGCAATTGCCCCCGCCGGATGCCATGGCACGAATTTTCAAGGCATTGGGCCACCCCACCCGCCTGGCCATCATCGCCCACCTCATGGAGGTGGAAACCTGCTTTTGCAAGGATATTGTCCACCGATTCCCCTATTCCCAGTCCACCATCAGCCAACACCTGAAGCTCCTCAGGGAATCGGGGATCATCCAGGGGCAGATCCTGGGGGCCAAATCCCAGTTCAGGGTGGACAGGGAAATGCTGGCCCGGTTAAAATCCTTTGTAACCCAATTGTAACCCCCAAACCCCAAGGATATTCCATGAATTTTCCCATGGCCCCCCAAAACGGGGAAGACCGCCCCAAAGGCTTGTCCTCCAGCAATGTCCAGCTCATGCCCACCATGGCGGCGGCCCAGGCCGGAGGCTGCGCCCCCCCGCCGGACCCCATGGACGCCCACCAGCGTCCCGGATACACCCTCATGTCCTATGTGGCCGATTTCATTTCCACCCCGGCCGGACCGGTCCCCCGGGTCCATACCCGGAAAAACCGGGAGGATCATTGGGGCACCTTCCTGGCCCGCACCGGCATTGAACGCTACCATTACCGGGTGGTCCCGGGCCTATACGCCGTGGGCAGTCCCACGGACCAGTCCGAGGTCCTGGTCACGGCCAATTTCAAACTCACCTTTGACCAGGTCCGGGAGGCGATGGACGGCTACGATGCCTGGATCCTGGTATTGGACACCAAGGGCATCAACGTCTGGTGCGCCGCCGGCAAGGGCACCTTTGCCACGGACGAATTGGTGGCACGGATCCGTGCCGCCAATCTGGACCAGGTGGTGGCCCACCGACGCCTCATTGTTCCCCAATTGGGGGCCACCGGGGTATCTGCCGGTGGGGTCAAAAAACAATCGGGATTCCGGGTGGTTTACGGCCCCATCCGCTGCACCGATCTGCCCGAATACCTGGACAACCAACGCAGGGCCACCCCGGAAATGCGGCAGATCACCTTCACCCTCTGGGAACGCTTCATCCTCACCCCGGTGGAGGTGCAAATCACCCTGAAACCGGCCCTGATCACCGCCCTGATCCTTTTCATCATTTCGGGCTTCGGACCGGGTTTCTTTTCATTTTCCGCCGCCCTGGTCCGGGGATTCACCGCCATGGGGGCCATGGCCGCAGGCATCCTGGCCGGAGCCGTGGCCGCCCCCGTTCTCCTCCCCCATATTCCGGTGAAGGAATTTGCCCTCAAGGGGATCATCACCGGCGGAGTGGCCGCCCTGGTACTCATCCTCCTGCTGCCCGCCGGGGCCGTGGGAATGGCCGGGGCCCATGCCCTGCTCCTGTTCACCATCGCCATCTCTTCCTTCCTGGCCATGAACTTCACCGGCACCACCCCCTTTACCTCCCCCTCGGGTGTGGAAAAGGAAATGAAACGTTATATGCCCTTCCAACTGGTCAGTCTGGTACTGGCTGCTGGTTTGTGGATCTATGCCGCTTTTTAAAGGAGTAAAAACATGAAAGGATTTCGACACCTGGAAGATGTGGCCACCCTGGCCCTGGACCAGGATAAATGCATCGGTTGCACTCTCTGCACCCAGGTCTGCCCCCACCAGGTCCTGGAAATGCAGGATAAAAAGGCCGCCATTGTGGATTTCAACGCCTGCATGGAATGCGGGGCCTGCGTCAACAATTGCCCCACCCAGGCCATCAGCGTCAGCCCGGGGGTGGGCTGAGCCTCCTATATTATCCAGGTCTGGATAAAGGGAGAAGAAAACGCATCCTGCGGCAGCGGCGGCTGCTGCTGATACCCAGAATCATCCACGCCAATTTGCACCGGGCCATCACCGGCCCGGCGCCTTCCCAAAACCAAAAATCCCCCCGCCACACCAGGTGACGGGGGGATTTCTGTTTCTAAGGGATGCCGGGAATTCTAACCGATCAAGGCGGGAATTCCAGGAATCATGCCCACGATGGCCATGGCGCCGGTGCTGACCAAAAAGGCCACCCCGGGAATGACCAAACGGTCCATGTGGGTGAGCATCTTGGAGCGATCCCCGTCGCCGATGAGGCTGTTATTGTCCAGGAACATGGTCAATGCCCAGCCAAATACCGGATTCACAAAGGCCGAGGAGAAGATGCAGATGCCGGCGGTCTGGCAATCCTTGGTCTCCTTGACCATGGCCATGCCCGCTTCCAGCAACGGCAGATACACCCCCACCAACAATGCAATACTGAGGACGGGCCGCCACACGGCAATGTCCATGGGATATCCCAGGACCAGCACCAGGATACTGATGATACCCGTGAGGATGGCGCCCCCGGGGATGGGCCGTTTGGCAATGGCCGCCGGGATCATATAGGTGCCCCAGGAGGAGGTGATGCAGCCGGAACCAAATATGGCGCAAACCACCTGGCGCAGGGAACAGCCGATCATGGTGTCATCCACTTCCATGACCACATCCTTGGCCTTTTCCGGATAGTTCATCTCCTGGAAAATCCGGTGGCCCAGGAAATCCGGCGGCCACATGGCCACGGCCAAAATGGCAAAGGGAAGGGAAGCAATGAAATGGGAGACACTGGGTAGACCAATCTTCCACCCAGTGTCGGCGCCCCACCAGTAAAAGGGATTCAGGTTGGGCAGGCCCGGGCCGGTGGTGAACTCAAAGGGTGCACCCAGAACCAATGCCACCACAGCGGCCAGGAAAGAACAAAGGGGGATGGCCAGCCAGCGCTTTTTAATCCGCGCCAGATAGGCGTAAAGGATGAGGTTGGTAAAAAGGACCAGGGTACCGATGTACCCCATCTCAATGCCCGTGGCCCAGGTCATCATGGCCGCGGCCTGGCCCAGGGTGCCCTTGGCCCCCAGGAAAACCAGAAGACCGCCGGCCACCCCGGCACTGGTGGCATTGATCAGCCGGGACCCTCCCTTGGTAATGCTGAGGATCACCCCGAAGAGGGCAATGAGAATGCCCAGGGCCAAGGGATGGGTTCCCGAGGCGGCCATGAGGGGAATCAAGGGCATCATTGGCCCGTGTATCCCGGGCAAATTGGCCCGGGGGTTAAAGGTGCCGGAGAAGAGAATCACAAAAAACAGGGACACCACCAACATGTCAACCCGGACATTTTCCACAATAAAGGCCGTGTCCAGTCCATAGACATCGGCAAAGGCCCGGGTCAAAGCCGAACACATGACCACCAGGCCAATGGTTCCGGCAATGGCCGGAATAAAATCCTCCAGCTCAATGCGGTAATCCCGAAAGGGGAGGTTAATCCCCCACCGCTTGGGCTTCATAATGGACAATTCATTGTCCAGGTACTCCGAACGCGATGCAAAGCTGCTGCTCTTCCGGTGCAGCTTATTGTAACGCGTCTTCTGCGACTCTTCCATCAACTACCCTCCAAGAGATATTTCTTTTAATAAAAGCCATTTAGCCTTTAAACAAGGTTCCGCTTATAGGATAAATATCCCGGGGTTGTCAAGATTTGATGTCACATCGTGGTATGGAATTTTTATTTTAAAGGGCCGGAAATTCAGAATTCCCAGGGCCGTCGGCCCGGGGAAACCATTTTCAAAAAAAAACCCATCCGACGCCCAAGGGCGCCGGATGGGGTCATGAATCATCCCGGGGTGGGAATTTAAAGCAGAAAGGCCGTTAAAAAGGTGGCCACAAAGCCGGCGGTGAGCAATCGCATGACCGCACCGAGAACCGCGGCGCCCATGGCTTCCAGGTGACTTAAATCCGTGGATTCAGACCAGATGGCCGGAATCTGACCAAAGACCACGGACAGGGGGAAGCCCGAGGCGGCCAGGACCACGGAACCGATGACCAGCTTGGGATCCATTCCCGCTGCGGCCCCCTTGAGCTGGGCCGAAGCCAGGGTGGGGGAGGCCAGGATGCTGACGATGCCGGTTTTGGGATCAATGGACATGGCCGAAAGGAAGGAGGTGAGTCCGGACTTGATGGGGGCCCAGACGCCCACATATTCCAAGGCGCCGATCATGGCAAAGATCACCCCCACGGCGGGAATGATGAGGAGGAAGAGGAGTTCGGCCCCTTCCCGGGCCGCACCAAAAATGGTGGGCAGCACCCCGGTGTTGGGGGTGAAGCTGGGCATGTCCTCCAGGGGCACGGCCCGGGTGTCCCGCCACAGGGTTTTCCCCATGAGCCAGGGCACGATGACCAGGGGGGCAAACACGGAAATAAGGATGACCACGAAGACCTTGGCCTGGATGGCGGTGAGGGCGATGAGACAGAACATGAAGGTGGAAAAAGACTGCTGGGACTGGACCATGGTGC
>JAKSBM010000886.1 GCA_022361135.1 Desulfobacterales bacterium
GCCGGACTGGCCTTGGGTATTGGAGAAACAGCCTTGGAACTGGGCCTGGATTATGCCAAAAACCGGCATCAATTTAACCAGCCCCTAAGCGATTTCCAGATGGTCAAGGCCAAGCTGGCCAACCTCTACACCGAGATCGAGGCGGCCCGGGGCCTTATTCACCGGGCCGCCATCCTGGCCGACCAGTCCCACCGGGGGGGCAAGGGCACGGAAATCCACAAATTGGCCGCCGCCGCCATCCTTTACACCGGGGAGGCCGTGAGCCGGGCCACGGACACGGCCCTCCAGCTCCACGGGGGATACGGCTACACCACGGAATACCCCATCAACCGCTTTTACCGGGATGCCAAACTCTATGAAATCGGGGCCGGCACCTCGGATATCCGGCGCCTGGTGATGGCCGATGAACTCATTAAAAGGGGGTGCGGGTTCATGTGATGTATAAAAAAACGGCGCCGATCCGGGGGGGATGCGGGCGCCGTGGCGGGATTGCAGGAGGGCTGGATCAGCTTTGGGAATTGCGCCGTTCCTGGATGATTTGTTTTAATTCCCTGCGCATTTCTTCCCGTTTCTTTTCATATTGATTCCATTGGTCCGGGGTCAGGATTTCCTGGTATTTTTCTTCTTTTTGGGATTTTAATTCCCGGGCCTGTTTTAATTTTTGGAACCGTTTGCCCTGGGATTTAAAAATCTCTTCCATCCTTTTGGCATGGTCCAGGTTGACGGTTTTTAGTTTTTCCGTCTGTTCCGAAGAGAGCTTGAGAAAGTCGGCCAATTGGTCGGTCTGCATCTGGGCCCGTTCTTCGGGGGTGGTGGTTTCCAAAAACTCCTTCATCTGGCTCTCCCGACTTTCCCCGGCCTGGACGGCCAGGGGGAGGAAGAAACTCAATAGGGCAAGCAGGGAAAGGATGGGGGCAAATCTTTTCATTCTTAATTATCAACTCCCCTAAAAAAGGTTCTGATTTCATCCATTCTCCCACGCTGGTCCGGTGTGAGCAATGAAAAGACCCGGTGGCGGATTTTCTGGCGGATGAGGATCACATCCTGCCAGATCCGGGCCTGGTCCTGGGCCACGGTCATGACGGCGGCTTCGTTGAATTCTTCCTCCCGGGCCATTTCATTGAGGATTTTCCGGTTTTCCCTGAGTTGGGCTATTTTTTCCGGAAGGGCCTTTCGTTCTTCCTCCACAATGGATTTGATTTCCTGGATCTGAGTATCGCTGAGTTCCAGGGTCGTGGCCAGGCGGTTGAGAATTCTCGCCTTCATGGACGGCGCCTTGAGGACGGGGGCTAGGCTTTCCTGGGCCTGGGCCCTCTGTCCGGCGGCCATGACCAGGACCAGCAGAATCGGAATAAAAAAACGGATGTTAATGGATTTCATGGGGACCTCTCTTGTTTGGGTGTATGGATTATTCCGTGTTAACTGCCTTATCCTATGGGGCCTTCGGTCCGATCTCAAGTTAACTAGGATGAAGAAATGTTAAGGCGTTTTCGACCGCGGCTTAACATTTCTTTACATGGTTCGGGGCGCGACTATAGTATAACCCAATGGAATTAATTCATGGTTTTGGAGGTGCCGGGTGGCGGATTCGGTTTTGGTCATAGATGATGATAAGGAACTCTGTAGTCTTCTGGAGATTTATCTGGGGGATGAGGGGTATGCCCCTGGGTTTGCCCATGACGGAGTCCGGGGATTGGAGCAGGCCCTTTCCGGGGCCTATGCCATTGTGATTCTGGACGTGATGCTGCCCGCCATGAACGGGTTGGATGTGTTGAGGGAATTGCGGAAAAGCTCCGATGTTCCCGTGATCATGCTCACGGCCCGGGGGGAGGAGGTGGATCGCATTGTGGGCTTGGAAATCGGGGCCGATGATTATCTGCCCAAGCCCTTTAATCCCCGGGAATTGACCGCGCGGCTCAGGTCCATCCTCCGTCGATCTGGTCGATCCCACCCCCCCATGGACGATTTCCACTATTTTTTCGGTGATGGATTGGCCTTGGATATGACCCGGAAACGGCTGCTGCGAAGGGGGATTGAAATCCGCCTCACCGGGATGGAATTTTCCCTCCTGGCCCAATTGGTCACCGGGGCGGGGAAGATTCTCAGCCGGGAGGTGCTCTGTCAACGGGTACTGGGACGGGAGTATTCCCCCCTGGACCGGAGCCTGGACGTCCACATCAGCAAGCTGCGTAAAAAATTGGCCCCGGACCAGGATGTGATCCGTTCGGTCCGGGGGGAGGGCTATTGCCTCTCCTGCGCCGTGGAACGGGGGGGACGGTGAAATCCCTGTATGTGAAAATTTTTGTCTGGTTCTGGGGGGCCATGCTGGCATTGGGCATGGTCTTGGTGGTCTCCACTCTGGTTTTGTCCAAGGATTCCCTCTTTTTCCAGGGCCGGGAAAAGGCGGCCCAGCTTTTAAAAACCGCCGGCCGGGTGGCCGTCGGCCTCCACAATGGGGAAAAGGAGGTGGCCCTGGCCCGTTTTTTTTCCCGGGTGGAGGAACAAAGCGGGCGCCGGCTTTTCCTTTTCAAGGGGGAAGGTTTGATTGCCCCCCAAAGCTCCCTTCCCCGGGGGGCGGCTGAATTGGTGGGGAAGGCCCTGGGATCGGACCAGGTTAAAATGGATTTATTCCGCAGGAATCCCATTGTGGCCGCACGGGTCCGGGATTGGAAGGGAATTGATTTTGTCATCCTGGCCCAATTGCCCCGGGGCGTTCTTTACCGGCTTTTCCACCCCGGCAGCCGGGAATTGATCCGCATCTCTTTGGTGGTTTTGGCTTCGGGCATCATCTGCCTCCTTTTGGCCCGCCACCTCACCCGGCCCATCCGGCGTCTCAAGGATGCCGCCCATACCATTTCCAAGGGGGATTTCAGCCACCGGGTGGGGCCGGATCTGGGCAGCCGCCGGGATGAAATTTATGAGCTGGGGAAAAGCTTTGACGATATGGCCGGCCGGGTCCAGGCCCTGATCCAGGGCCGCACCCGCCTCATGCGGGACATTTCCCACGAGCTGCGCTCCCCCCTGGCCCGGATGAACATTGCCCTGGAGCTGGTCCGGAAAAAATCAAACCCCCAGGTCCAGCCCCTGTTGAACCGCATGGAAAACGAACTCTCCCAGATGAACGACCTCATCGGCCGGACCTTGACCCTGGCCCGCATGGAAGATAAGGACACACCCCTGGAAATCCAGGATTTGGATTTGGAGTCCATGATAGAGGCCATCATCGCAGATGCCGCCTTTGAGGCCGGGCCTGGACGGTTTTCATTGGTTTCCCACGCCTGTCCCCCCATCCCGGGCAACCCCGATCTCATCCGTTCGGCCGTGGAGAACCTGGTGCGCAATGCATTGAAACATACGCCTGGGGGCACCCCGGTGAAGATCACCATTGTTCAGGCCGGTGAACATGTGAGGATCCAGGTGAGGGACCGGGGGCCGGGCGTGGCCCCGGATGAATTGGCCGATCTCTTCAAGCCCTTTTACCAGGCCCGGACCACGGATCAGCTTCAGCCCATGGACCGGGCCCGGGGCACAGGCCTGGGGCTGGCCATTGTCCAGGGCGCCGTCATCCGCCATGGGGGCAAGGTCCGGGCCCGGAACCATCCCCGGGGAGGATTGGAGGTCACCCTGACTCTGCCCATTTCTTCCCCGTCCCTGGGGGCATAAAACCGGATTTTGATCCATGGAAATTGTCAGGCCGGAAATCCGGTGTCCTGGGGGCTCTTGCTTTTCTTTGGGGGGAGAATGGCCGTCGGGAATTGATTCAAAGAGATTTGGGATTTAAAGGATTTCAAAGGATGAATGGTCCGTGGAGGAAATGAAATGCCGACCCGCCACGGGGCGGATCGGCATGGTGCTTTTTCTTTATTCCTGCCAGGTTTTAATCAACTCATCATAGTCCACGGTTTTGCCCTGGGGTTTTTCATTGGCCAGTTTGGCCTTGGGGGCACCGGGCTGGGCCAGCCAATAGGCCTCATCCCGCTTGGGGTTGAGCTTGGGCCCCATGTTGCCCTGGATGCCGGAACGCTCGATGCGCATGAGGATTTTGTCCTGTTCCCGGGCCAGGTTGTCCATGGCCGTGGAGACGGTGACTTCCCCGGCAACGGCTTCCCCGATGTTCTGCCACCAGAGCTGGGCCAGTTTGGGGTAATCCGGGACATTGGTGCCCGTGGGGGACCAGGAGACCCGGGCCGGGCTTCTGTAGAATTCCACCAGGCCGCCGAGCTTGGGAGCCCGGTCGGTGAAGCTTTGGTGACGGATATCCGAATCCCGGATGGGGGTGAGTCCCACATGGGCCTTTTTCAGGGAGACACTCTTGCTCACGCAGAATTGGGCAAAGAGCC
>JAKSBM010000688.1 GCA_022361135.1 Desulfobacterales bacterium
CTTTACCTGGCCTCCACCACCCTGCCCTTTGCCGACCGTCAGAATGCCGGTGTGGTGGCGGCGGGGCTGAATCTGAAGCAGGAGATGGTCCAGGCGGATTTCACCGCTTCCCAAAAGGTTTCCACCACTGCTTTGATCACCGCCCTGGAGGCCGTGAAAAGCGGGGAACGGAAAAATGTTCTGGTGGCGGCATCGGACAAACGGGAGAGCAAGTCCGCCTATTTTTATGAAATGTGGTTTGGCGATGGGGCCGCCGCCTTGAGCGTGGGCACGGAAAATGTCATTGCCGAATTCCTGGGGGCCTATTCGGTTTCCGCCGACTTCGTGGACCACTACCGGGGCTCCCTGTCCGATTTTGACTACTATTGGGAAGAGCGTTGGCAGCGGGACGAAGGCTACGGCAAGATCATTCCCCGGGTGGTGAACGGACTCTTTGAAAAACTCAAGATCACCATGGAGGATGTGGATACCCTGGTCTATCCCTGTTTCTTCAAGGGCGACCATCGTAAAATCGCAGCCAAGCTGGGCGCCACCAAGGAAAAATTGGTGGACAACCTCCATGCCCAATGCGGTGAAACCGGCACGGCCCATCCCTTTGTCATGCTGGCCAAGGTTCTGGAAACGGCCAAGCCCGGTGACCGCATCCTGGTGGCCGGATACGGCCAGGGGGGCAACGCCCTCTACTTCAAGGTCACCGATGAAATTCTCAATCTGGCCCCCCGCCGGGGATTCTCAGGCCACATCGAAAATAAAAAGGTCCTGGACAATTACAATAAATACCTGAGATTCCGGGAACTCATGCAGACGGAAATGGGGATCCGGGCCGAGTCCCCCTCCCAGACCGCCATGACGGTTCTTTACCGGAAAAACAAGATGATCCTGGGATTGGTGGGCGGCAAGTGCAACAGCTGCGGCACGGCCCAATTCCCCAAACTGGACATCTGCGTCAACCCGGAATGCGGCGAGGTCAATTCCCAGGAGGAATGTGAATTTGCCGATACCCCGGCCTTCATTAAATCCTTCACCGCAGACATGCTTTCCGTTTCCGTGGAACCCCCGGCCATGTACGGCATGGTTCAGTTTGAAGGGGGCGGGCGCCTCTTTGCCGATTTCACCGACTGCGTCCAGGACGACCTGCGGGTGGGCCTGCCCGTGACCATGGAGTTCAAGCGGAAGAATGTGGATAAGGAACGGGGCATGGTCAACTACTTCTGGAAGGCCGTACCCGTACCCGGTGCCGCCGACCTACCCGCGGACATTGATTTCAGCGGCCGTGTGGCCGTGGTCACCGGTGCCGGTGCCGGATTGGGGCGGATCTATGCCCTGGATCTGGGACGCCGGGGGGCCAAGGTGGTGGTCAACGACCTGGGCGGTGCCCGGGACGGTTCCGGTGCCGGTTCCCAGACCCCGGCCCAGAAGGTGGTGGAGGAAATCCAGGCCCTGGGCGGCCAGGCCGTGGCCAATTATGACAACGTGGCCGATCACAAGGGCGCGGAAAACATTGTGAACACCGCCCTGGAAAGCTTCGGTCGCCTGGATATTCTGGTGAACAACGCCGGTATCCTCCGGGATCAAAGTTTTGTGAAAATGGATGTGGAAAACTGGAAGGCGGTCCTGGATGTCCACCTCAACGGCACCTACAACGTGACCAAGTTTGCCTTCCCCGTCATGAAGAGCCAGGGCTTTGGCCGGATCATCATGACCACTTCGGCCGCCGGCCTTTACGGTAATTTCGGCCAGACCAATTATTCCGCCGCCAAGATGGGCATTGTGGGATTCATGAATACCCTGAAACTGGAAGGGGGCAAGTACAATGTCAAGGTGAACACGGTGGCGCCCATGGCTGCCTCCCGCCTCACCGAGGACATCCTGCCCGGGAACATCCTCAGCCAGATGAAACCGGAATTTGTCTCTCCCCTGGTCCTCTACCTGGCCTCGGACGATTGTGCCCAAACCGGTGCCATCTTCAACGCCGGCCTGGGATTCTATAACAAGGCCGCCGTCATGACCGGGCCCACCATCCGCCTGGGCGAGGGCAAAATTCCCCCCACCCCGGAAATGCTCCTGGAAAACTGGGACAAGGTCGCCTCCCTGGAGGGTGCCGAGGAGTTTGACGAAATCAACCAGGCCCTGGGGGCCATCATGAATCCGCCCGCACCGGGTGGGGATGAACCCGCCGCCGATGCCGGGGACGGCCCCGGTGCCGAAGAAATATTCAAGGGCATGGCCGCCAGTTTCAATGCCGATGCCGCCGCCGGCGTGGACGTGGTCTTCCAATTCAATATCTCCGGCGGAGCCGGGGGGGACTATGCATGCATCATCAAGGATAAGGCCTGTGATATCCAGAAGGGACAGCATGAAAAACCCGGATGTACCCTGAAAATGGCCGACGGTGACTTTGCCGCCATGATGACGGGCAAGCTGCCCGCCATGCAGGCATATACCAGCGGTAAATTGACCATTGAAGGGGATATCATGAAATCCCAACTCATAGAAAAGCTGTTTACAATCTCTTAAGGAGGCATCCATGGCCACAGGAATCAAAGATAAGGTAGCAATCATCGGTATGGGATGTACCCGGTTCGGCGAGCGTTGGGATGTGGGTGCGGAAGAGCTCATCGTGGAGTCCTTCATGGAATGCCTGGCCGACGCCGGCATCGAAAAAAAGGAAATCCAGGCCGCCTGGTTCGGGACCTGTTTTGACGAGGGGAGTGTGGGCAAATCCGCCCTGCCCCTGACCACCACCCTCCGCCTTCCCTTTATCCCGGCCACCCGGGTGGAAAATTATTGCGCCACCGGTTCGGAGGCCTTTCGCGGGGCCTGCTATGCCGTGGCATCCGGGGCCTATGACATCTGTCTGGCCCTGGGGGTGGAAAAACTCAAGGACACCGGTTTTGGCGGACTGCCCAGCTTCACCGGTTCCAATGCCGGCTCCCTGACC
>JAKSBM010000804.1 GCA_022361135.1 Desulfobacterales bacterium
CCGCTGCCTACAAGAGTGGGGATTTTGAACTGGCCCAGGGGCAATTCGCCCGGGTTGTGGAAGGCGTCAATGCCGAAGCCGACGGGGAGCTGCGGCAAAATGCCCTGTTCAACCTGGCCAACACCCAGTATCGCCTGGGGAACTTGGATTCGGCCATCCAAACCTATGAAAAATTGTTGTCGGAATTCCCGGATGATTCCCAGGCCAAAGAAAATCTGGAATTTGTGAAGCAGAAAAAGGGTGAGCAGGAACAAAAGAAGAATTCCCAGAACTCCCAGGGTGATGATTCCAAGGGGGATCAAGGGGACTCGGAAAAGGGAGAGTCCGAGTCCAACGGGGATTCTAACGCCGATTCCAAGTCGGATGATTCCCAAGATCGGGATGGGGATTCGGGACAACAATCCCCGTCCGGGAATGGCCAGAACAGGGACAAACAAAATGGGGAAACCGGAGAGCAGGGTGATTCCGGAAAACAATCCCCATCTCCGGAAAAGAACAATGACTCCCAACTCGATTCCCAGGATGGAAAATCCGGGGGTAAGGATCCCGGACCACCGCCCATGCCCAAACCGGACTCCCCGGAAGAAAAAGCCCCAGCCGGAGTCGGCAGGGAAGATTCGGGGGGAGAGAACCCCAAGGACGCCAGGGCCGGGGAGGGGGCTGCCATGCAACGGGTCCAGCCCGGCGGAGAACACATGGATACGCAATTGAATCGATTGGAAGATAAACCCGGCATGGCCCTGATCCCCGTGGGGGATGCCCGGGAAATAGAAAAGGACTGGTAGGAATGACCCGAGATAATTCAAGGATCAAGGGAAGGGTGGCCGTGCTGGCCCTGCTTCAATTGGTGTGGATCCTGGCCCTGGCCGGAGTCGGCCCCCTTTGGGCCGGAGATGACGATTTTTCCGCCTCGGCCCGGGTGGGGCGGACCCGGATGACCCCGGAAGAGACCCTCACCCTCCAGGTGGTGGTCCGGGGGGGGGAGGCCCGGGTGGATACCTCGTCGATCACGGATTTCCAAATCCTTTCCCAGGGGAGCTCCACCCATCGCTCCTGGGTGAATGGGAAGTCCGAACACAAGGTCATCTACCAATACCGGCTGGCCCCCAACAAAGGCGGTACCCTGGTGATTCCGACCCTCACCGTATCCCGGGACGGGGAAGCCCGGTATACCGATCCCATCCGCATCCGTGTTGTTGAACCCACGGCCGGACAGAGTCAGGGGGGGGGGCGGCCCGTATTTGCCCGGTCCCGGGTTTCCCGCACCGACCCCGTGGTGGGGGAACAATTGGTCTACACCTTTGAGCTTTACACGGCCCGGCAGATTGCCCGGGGGAATTTAAATGCCCCGGAGTTTGAGGGGTTCAATGCCCAGGAACTCAAGGCCCGGACCAACCGCACCCAGGTCATCAACGGCATGGAATACGCCGTCACCGGCATCCAATACCTTTTGACCCCCAAGGAGGCCGGGAGCTTTACCATCGACCCGGCCCTGCTTTCGGCCCAGGTGGTGGTCTCCCGCCGGAGCAATGATCCCCTGGACTCCTTTTTCAACGATTCCTTTTTCACCGGGGGGAATACCAAAAC
>JAKSBM010000477.1 GCA_022361135.1 Desulfobacterales bacterium
GATAGATGGTGCCGATGCCGAAGTCAAACCCGTCGGTCATGAAAAAGACCGCCCACAAAAGTCCCCAGAGGAAAAACCAAGTCGATTGAAGTAGCATAGTAAAATTCTCCCTTTATTCTGTTGCGGCCCCAGGGCCTTCTTTAACGGATTTGATGATCAGGTAATACCCCACTGCACCCAGGAGGCCGTAGACCAGGATGAATCCAATCAAGGAAATCAATACCTGTTCCGTGGCGATGGGGGATGCGGCATTGGCGGTTTTCATCAGGCCGTAGACGATCCAGGGTTGCCGTCCCACCTCAGAAACAACCCATCCCATTTCCGTGGCAATATAGGGCAGGGGCAGGCTGTAGAGCATGATTTTAAGGTAGGTGGGGCTTTCCAAAAGTTTGTTCCGCCGGAACCATCCATAGACGGTGAGGAGGATGAAAAGGGTCCCCAGTCCCACCATGGTTCTGAATCCAATGAAGGTGGGCCACACCGGAGGACGCTCATCCTTTGGAATGTCCCGGAGACCGGTCACCTCTGCGTTGAAGTCGTGGAATCCCAGGAAGCTGAGGAGCCCCGGGATCTTTCCGATTTCAACGGCGTTGCGTTCGTTTTCTTCATCGGGCAGGGCAAAGAGAACGATGGGCGCCTTTGTCTGGGTTTCCCAATGGGCTTCCATGGCTGCCAGCTTGGCCGGCTGGGTCTTGGAAACGTTGATGCCGTGCAGGTCACCGGTGAAGGCCACAAACAGAGAGGTGGCCAGGCCCACGGTGAGGCCGATGCGGAAGGATCTTTCAAAGATGGGGACATGCTGCTTTTTCAGCAGGTGGTAGGCGGAAACCCCCATGACGAAAAAAGCGCCCAGGAGCAATGCCGCCGGAACCACATGGACGATTTCCAGGATACCGTGTTTGTTGGTGATGACGGCAAAGAAATCGGTGAGTTCGGCCCGGCCGTTGCGGATGGCGTATCCAACGGGGTGCTGCATGAATCCATTGGCCATGAGGATCCAGACCGCAGACAGGTTGCCGGCCAGGGCCACCAGCCACATGACGCCGGCATGGGCCTTGGCGGATAGCTTTTTCCAGCCGAAGATCCAGATGCCGATGAAGGTGGATTCCAGGAAAAAGGCCACGGAGGCTTCAATGGCCAGCAGGGAGCCAAAGACATCCCCCACATATTCGGAATACCTGGACCAATTGGTGCCGAATTGGAATTCCAGGGTGATGCCGGTGACCACACCCAGGGCGAAATTGATGAGGAACAATTTCCCCCAGAATTTAGTCATGCGCAAATAGGTTTCATCCCCGGTTTTCGCATACTTGGTTTCCATGTATGCGATGAGGATGGAGAGTCCCAGGGTCAATGGGACAAATAAAAAGTGGAACATGGTGGCTGCTGCAAATTGCAGTCGGGATAGAAAGACCGGATCCATAAATTCCTCCAAAGTAAACGGGTTCTGGCAAAGTCAGACCTGGGTTCAAGACCTAGGGCAACGCGTAGTAACATCTTTTGGGAGAAACAACCTCACCTTTCTCCTTCAAGGCTTTGATGGCCTTGGATACGTCCTTACTTTCCACATTCAACGCCTTGGCGATTTCTCCGGGGCGAACGGGCTTGCCAGCTTCTTTCATTGCATTTAATACATCTTTTTCCATTGTGAACTCCTTATTCGTAATGGGTGTCGGTTTAATTTGTATTTCCTGCATCTGGATTTAGCAATATGCATGCCATTCATGGAAAATGTCTAAATTGGACGAGTCTGAGTTGTTGAGATGATTCACCATACCGAAATGGTCCTCTGTTTTCAAGGGGTTTTACCATCATCAAATTTAGGAAAGAAAAGTCGGGGTGTGTCGGTTTTGTCTCGGCGCTAGTAAAATCGTGATACAAGCTTGTATCGGAGATACATGAGACAATGGAATGAGACGGCCCAAGCGGTTTCAAAGCCATTTGCGGCCAAGGGGCATAGGTGATTGATGTTTAAGTCAAATCCACCCATGGCCCCTTTTTTTTGTTGGGATCAAATTGTCTTCATTCCTGATCTTGGAGGAGGCGCTTTGAATTATTGATTGGATTCCTTCTTTTTGGA
>JAKSBM010000490.1 GCA_022361135.1 Desulfobacterales bacterium
ATGAAGTCCAGAAGTCTTCCCGGGGTGGCGGCAATGACATCCACGGGTTTCTCCTGGAGCAGATTCTGCTGTTTGGCGTAGCCGGTGCCGCCGTATACGGATACGATCCTCAAATGGGAATATTTGGCCAGGCCTTTGAAATCCTTTTCAATCTGGTGGACCAGTTCCCGTGTGGGGGCAAGGATCAGGGCCCGGGGAAACCCGGTTCTCTTTTTGATGGGGTTTTCCAGGAATCGCTTGATCAGGGCAATAATAAAGGTGGCACTTTTTCCCGTACCGGTCTGGGCCTTGGCCGTGGCATCCTTGCCCGCCAGGGTATGGGGCAGGAGGCTGGCCTGGATATCGGTGCAATATTGGAATTTGAGATCTGCAATGGCATGCATGAGGGTCAGGGGCAGATCCAAATCATGGAAACGGGTTTTTTCTTCCTGGGGCTCCACCTGGAATTGATCCAGGGTCCATTTTTTCTTGGGGGGACGTTTTTTCCGGGGCGCCTTGGGGGCCGACGGGCTGTTATCTGCATTGGGGGACGGGGATGACGACTTGGATGGAGCGGTTTTTGGAGATTGGGGGGCGTCGTCCCTTGTGGCGTCGTCACTGCGGCCGGTGAAAAGTTGTTTGAGGAATAAAAATAATCGTTTCAATCGAGTGCTCTTATTGGGGGTTATGTAAAAAAGTTAACTGCCTGTAGATTACACATGGTGTAACAGACAGGCAGTCATTTGTGAAGCTAAAATTTCGTGGGGATCAGCCCCCTGCCACCAGGGGCAGCAGGTAGACGACGGCCCCGTCCGGAACCCGGGTCGTGCTGAATTTGGGGCTGGAAACCAGTTTGCCGTTCATGTGGACCACGGCGCAATGCCGGGTTTCGCCCCGTATTTCCACCAGCTCGGCCACGGTCATGCCTTCTTCCCATTCCATGGGGCTGTCGTCCACGGTGATCATGGCTTATTCCACTCCATTTTCCCTGAGCACGGCCAATACTTCGGGGAAGTCGATGCCCAGGCGTTTGACGGTTTCCACGGTGGGGATACC
>JAKSBM010000926.1 GCA_022361135.1 Desulfobacterales bacterium
AATGAACTTTATAAAATAAGGAAAACCATGGAGGCTGCTTTGATCACCATTGAAGAAATGAAAGCACAGCTTCTTAATCCCAAGTGGGAATATAGAATCATTTTGCCCAACATGATGAATTCATCCGGTCAATCCCGGGAAGGAATCCATGATGGTGTCAATTTTAATCTGATGGGGAAGGATGGTTGGGAGTTAGTAAATTACTCTGTTCAATATGGATTTATCTTTAAAAAGCGGGTTCATTGATACCCATTCCAAAGGCTTTACTCTTTTGGAGCTTTTGGTGGTCATTGCCATTATGAGTATATCTTTAATCATGGCGCTGCCAAGGCTTGGGCCCCAGATTATTTCAACAAAGCTCAAGGCTACATATTCAAATACGGTTGCCATCATTAATTTGGCTCGATTCAGGGCCGTTGAGGCACAGGTACCACAGCACATTATTATAGATATGGATCAAAACACCATTGGTACGGGATGCTCTGCCAGGGGCTTTTCTCCCATACGGAAACAATTTCCCAATGGAGTTAAAATCAGTTGGGTTAATGGCGGAGGAAAAATGATACAGAATCGGTCCCATGTTCTAATTGTCCAACCCGATGGGACTTGTCCAACTACCCGGATGCAAGTTGAAACGCAAAATGAGGAAGCGGTTATTTTTGAAATTACCGGAGCAAATAGCCAGGTTCAAATGCGTTAGGTGCCAGAATGGGTTTACCCTTTTGGAAGTGGTTGTGGCAGGGGCAATCTTGGCAATCGGACTTGTGGCGGTGCTTTCTTTATATTCGAGTGCAATGAAAGCGTTATCCCTTTGTAAAGGATATGAAGAGGCAAATATGGCCGCCCAATCCATCATGTCAGAAACCCTGTTCGAGTCCCCTGCGATTCCCTATCACCGGTCGGGTAATTGTGAAACGCCTTTGAACGGGCATTGGGAAATCAAAGGGGAGCAGGACAAGCAAGCACCATCCACGGCGCGGGTTAGCGTGACTATAACATTCCCCATTGGAGGGGTAACCCGATCTGTTTCACTGGTTACTTCACATACGGATGTGATGGCCGTGGGTAGGCAATAGTTAACCAAAATAGGAGGAGGTCAGGATGTACAGGTCATTCTTCCAAATTTTAATCATGCTAATTTTAGCCTTCGCGACAATAGGTTGCATCAACTCCCAAAAGCGATCAGGGCTGACTTTGGAAACCCCGGAGCGATTAAAGTTGGGGGTAAAAGTGAAATCCGTCTCGGTTGGTCAGGGAGTTCAGTTTCCTGATGGTGAAGTTTCCAGGGCCCTATTTGTTATTGAGGTGAAAAAAGGGTCACTGGCAGAGAAAATGGGCATGGAAGGGGGGGACCTTCTGCATCTAATTGATGGTCATCCTGTTTCCGGGATTAAGGATTCATACGCCTTGATGTCGACAAAGGTGGCGGACAGGAACATCTCCGTGGGAATTTACCGGAATGGGAAACTGAAAACATTAAATGCTGTAATAAACAATTGAACTGGAGAAATGAATGTTAGGAAAACGGCTTATTCATCAAAATGCGGGGTTTACACTGATCGAACTCTTGGTGGTTGTGGTTATCATCGGGGTTCTCGCATCGGTTGTCGGCCCTCGATTTTTTGGAAAAACCGAACAGGCAAAAATTTCAGCCGCCCGGGCTCAAATAGAGAATTTCAGCATCGCCTTGGATAGCTATCAATTGGATACCGGTGCCTTTCCAACAACCGAACAGGGACTGGCGGCATTGGTCACAAAAACGGCAACCCCACCGGAACCGAAGAATTGGAGGGGGCCATATTTGAGAAAAAAAGAAATTCCTTCAGATCCTTGGGGCAACCCGTATTTATATGAATACCCGGCAAAAAATGGGCCGGATTTTGATTTGCTCAGTTATGGAAAAAATGGGCAGCTCGGTGGGACAGGGGATGACGCGGATATCACCAATTGGTAGCCGGGGCTTCACCCTCTTGGAACTCATCATTGCCATGGTGATCGGATCCCTGGTGATGGCTGCTCTTTACGGGGCTTTTAACACCGCCATAAAGGCACAGAAAAGCATGGAGCGAACGCTGACGCCCCTGAGAGATGCACGATATGTTTTTACCTTCTTTAAAAAAGATGCAGCAAAGTTTCGTTCTTCAAATACGGGAGATATTTTGAGTTGCAGCGGCTTGGAATGTCAGTTTCCCATCTTGACCCAGGAGGGAGAAAAGGGGTGGGTCAAGTATGAATTTGATGAAAAGCAAGGATTGAACAGGATCGTGAACATCAAGGAAAAGATATTAAAGACCACATTATCACGGAACATTAAGGATGCGGTTTTCCAGAGTAAAACCAAATCGAATAAACACCGTAAAAATACAGCATTGCTGGTTAACATTGTTCTTTCTTTTGGAAATAATGCGTATTCTCAGAATATTTTATTTGAGATCCTGCCAGATTGAATTTGAGATTTTCTATGTAAAATAAAGGCTGTTTGTTCATTAATCATGCTGCCCATTACTAAAAAATTCCTTTGCCCAAAGTGCACCGTTGGAAAAGAAGAGCACGGGTTTGTTTTGGTTTCCACGCTGGCTATCATGGCGATCCTCTCCATACTTGCAGGGGCATATTCGTTTCAGGTTCGAACCGAGATGAAAATTACTGCCTTTAACCGGGCCTCGTTGAAAAATGAATATGCCGCCCGGGCGGGCATTCATAGGGCAGCGGGTATCATTGCATCCCATTGGGGGGAGGGTGCTAACGGGTTGCCTTCTCCGTGGTGGAATCCAAACAACTTATATAAGGATGTTCCCTATGGCGATGGGACCTATTCGGTTTTTGTTCCGAACAACGAAAATCATGGGATCGGGCAGGAGGAGCATGGGGAAATACGGTTTGGGCTGGATGATGAAGAGTCCCGGTTGAATATCAACATTGCTACTCCGGAAATGCTCATGCAATTCGATGGTGTAACCAGTGTCCTGGCCGAAGAAATATTAATATTCAGGGTAAAAAAACAAAATGCCCAAAGATCGTCTCCCATTGGGGAAAAAAATATGGTCAATGGTCCCATATCGGATTTGAAGGAGCTTTTGCTGGTCCAGGGGATGACACGACAGATCCTCTTTGGTCTTCTGGAAAATATGGACAGCCCCATGGCGAACCTGACCTGTTATTCCTCGGGGAAAATTAATGTGAATACCGCTAGACCAAAAGTATTCAAGGCCATCGGATTTTCAGATCAGGAAATCAATACAATCCTGCAACAGCGAAGGCTTGAAAATACCCTATTCGTTTCCGTCCCTGACTTTTTTTCCACCCTGGGTCTCTCAGCTAAAAAGCATAAAAAAATAATGAATCTTTTAACTGTGAAATCAAATAATTTTCGTCTGAACTGCCGGGCACAAACAGCTGGCCTCAATAGAGCGACAACGGTTTTGGCTAAACTGAGTGTTACCGACGAAGGAATGCGTTTTAGGCGGTGGACACTTATACCCCAAGGAGTCATCCAATGATGCCCACCTTGTTAAAGAAAATATTGCACGGATTTTCCCGTTGTTCGGTCGTGCTTGCTTATGACGAAGAGGCTCGTCCCACAGGGTGTTACGTTCGAGATAAAGGCATTAGCTGGCAAAAAGAAAAGGTTCAAAATGTAAATGCAAAAGGGATGGGCCAATGTGCCATTGTCCTTCCTCCCGGCCTTGTGTCGTTGAGGACCATCACATTGGAAGAAACTGATAAAAAAATAATTCAACAGGCAATGGAATATGAAGCTGCGGCTACACTTATGGAAGATCCAAACAATGGCTTTGCAGCATATCAGACCTATGTCCGAGACATGCAGACCCTGGTCCTGCTTGTCTGGTGCGATACTCAGTTGCTGATAGGCTCGTAGGTAGTGGATATGTTGCCGCAGCGCGTGCACCCGACAAAAGGTTCTTCGCCAATTATTGCTACACCAGTATGAAGTTCGAACCGGGTGAAATACGATTGGAGTGACGCTGACTGGGGGGCTGTTTGTGTCGTAACAGCTGAAGGAGCTGAAGAACGGCCGTCTGGCCATGGCTGGCTGGCTCGGATACCTCGCCCAGGCTTTCGTCACCAACCCCGGCAGCGACCTCCCCTCGTACTCCGATGGTGCCCCGGGCCCCTACGCGAACTGGCAGGCGCACGTCGCGGACCCCTTCGGCGACAAC
>JAKSBM010000440.1 GCA_022361135.1 Desulfobacterales bacterium
AACCCAACCCCACCACAACCCATTGTTTTAACAACTCATTCGACCAAGCAAAACCACCATAAGGCCATTGTGCCCCATGGAAGAACACACCTCCCACAATCCCCCAATCCCTTTTCCAAAGCCCCTTTCCCGATGTGACCGAGAAAAATCCGGGGCACATGGGCCCCATGATCAACCCGGAGTGGTTAGCTGCCTTAATTTTCTTTGGGCAATTTTAACCCCCTAATTTTCCACCACATCCCCATGGATGAAATTTATTTTTCCGGGACATGGCACATCCATTGCACTTTAGGGCTGCCATTGGATTTTTTCCCGGGGGAAGGGTTTCCTTCGGGCCAACATAAGCAGCAAAATTAGGAGTACGAATGAAGATGAAGCACTTTGGTTCCAAATGCCTGGCCGGACTGGCCGCACTGGCAATGATCATGACCTTTACCGCCCAGGCCCAGGCCAAGACTTTCAAAATGTCCACCGGTGACGCTGCCGGATCCAACCAATATCTCACCGGCAAAAAATTTGCCGACATCATGGCCGAAAAAACCGATGGAAAAATGAAAATCCAGATCTTCCCCAACGGGCAGCTGGGATCTGAACAGGACACGGTAAACGACTGCGCCATGGGCACCCTGGACTTCTCCGTTCTGGCCATCAACAACGTCACCCCCTTCTCCCCCACCGTGGGCTCCCTTTCCCTGCCCTACGTGATCCAGAGCCTGGATGAAGCCATCCTCCTGACCCAGGGCGAAGTGGGCAAGGAACTGACCGAAAACACCAGCCGGGACGCCGGCGTCCGCATCCTGGCCTGGACCTACACCGGTTTCCGGGTACTGACCAACTCCAAGAAACCCGTTTCCACCCTGGAAGACCTCCAGGAACTGATCATCCGGGTTCCCAAGAACGCCATCATGATCGACACCTACAAGTCCTGGGGCGTCAACCCCACCCCCATGGCCTGGGCCGAAACCTTCACCGCCCTGCAGCAGCGGGTTGTGGACGGCCAGTGTAACCCCTACATGACCGTTAACGACATGAAGTTCTACGAAGTTCAGAAATACATCACCCCCATCCGCTACATCTTTGCCCTGGAGCCGGTGATCATTTCCGAAGAAGTATTCCAGAGCCAGTCCAAGGAAATGCAGGACATGCTTCTGTCCGCCGGTGCCGAAGCCTCCAAGTTCTCCATGAACTACCTCAAGGAAACCGAAGCCAAGGTCATTAAAGTCCTCCAGGAAAAGGGAATGGAAATCACCATGCCCGCCAACGGTGAAAAGGAATGGATTGAAAAGGCCACCCAGACCGTATGGCCTAAATACTACGATTCCATTGGCGGCAAGGACAAATTGGAAAAAATCCTGAAATCCCTGGGTCGCTCCCTGTAATCCGGTCCCCACGGCGCTTCCATTGCTGATCGTGGAAGATCCGTGGAAAGAGACCCCGCTGTAATACCGGGGGCGGCAGCCCGGCTGCCGCCCCCTTCCAATGGGCCTATCCCGAAGCCTTCGGGAGACGGGCCGACCGACACAAGCATGGATAAAAAAATGGATAAAAAACCATCGATACTCGTCAGAATACTGGACAATTTCGAAAGCTATGCCTGCCAATTTCTCCTGGCATTTTTCGTGATTCTCCTCTTCCTCCAGATCCTTTTAAGGGAGTTTTTCCACTACTCCATCTCCTGGGGGGAAGAGCTGGCCACCTATCTTTTTGTCTGGTTCGTCTTCCTGGGTGCCAGTTATGCCTGCCGCCTGGGGGCCCATAACCGGGTCACCTTCCAGTTTAAGCTTCTGCCCCCCAAGGTGGGCAGGATCCTGGAAGGGATTTCCGACTTCATCTGGGTGATTTTCAATTGCTACTTCGTCTACCTGAGCTACAAGTTCGTCTTTGTGAAGATGAACCTGTTCTGGAAATCCCAGACCATGGGCATCCCCATGAAATACTTCTACTACATCCTTCCATTTGCCTTTGTCCTCATGGCCGTCCGGGTCATCC
>JAKSBM010000856.1 GCA_022361135.1 Desulfobacterales bacterium
AGGCATTGGCAGGTTATTCCCACCTCATCATGGTATTGCTCATCTCCATGGGCGTCATTGCCCTGGTCGTCAACCCGGCCATTGTCTGGTATAAGACCCAGACCAACCCCTACCCCCTGGTCTTCACCTGCCTGCGTTCCTCGGGCATCACCGCCTTTTTCACCCGGAGTTCCGCCGCCAACATTCCCGTGAACATGGAATTGTGCAAGCGACTGGGTCTCAATGAAGACACCTATTCCGTCTCCATTCCCCTGGGGGCCACCATCAACATGGGCGGTGCCGCCATCACCATCACCGTCATGACCCTGGCCGCCGTACACACCCTGGGTATCCCCGTTGACATGCCCACGGCTCTCCTGCTCTCCATCATTGCTTCCGTTTCCGCCTGCGGCGCCTCCGGTGTTGCCGGTGGGTCCCTGCTCCTCATCCCCCTGGCCTGCAGCCTCTTTGGTGTACCCGCCGACATTTCCATGCAGGTTGTGGCCGCCGGTTTCATCATCGGCGTGATCCAGGATTCCGCCGAAACCGCGTTGAACAGCTCCACCGACGTATTGTTCACCGCAGCCGCAGACATGGCAGCCACCCGCACTGCCCAGAACGCCGGATATTCCCGGGCCAATGTGTCATCCGAATCCATGTAAACAGGATTGGATACAACAATAAATCCCGACTGCAGAACGCGTTCATAGGAACTAAAAAAAGGCCGTGCCCCGTGCACGGCCTTTTTTTATTGGAGAAACCCTTTTACAATCCCACCCGGCTTGCCATGGGAACGGGGATGGTGTATGACCTGCTATCATGGAGAAACAATTTGAAGAACAGGCCCGGATGCTGGGCAACCGGGTGAAAAAACGGTACAAACATCTAAAGCAGAGATATGCCAGACAGAACCTGGCCGTTTTCCGCCTCTACGACTGGGATATTCCTGAAATCCGCGCCGTGGTGGATTGGTACGACGGTCACCTGGTCATCGGCGAATACAGTCGGAAGCAATCGGTTCCCCAATGGCTCCCGGCCATGGGCAAGGGCGTGTCAGAGGCCCTTGGCATCCCCATGGACAAGGTCCACCTGAAGGTCCGAAAAGCCGGGGCCCAGGACGGGAAACGCTACCAGCGCCTGGACCACACCGATCGAAAAATCCCCATGGCCGAACGGGATATGAAATTCCTCATCAACCTGGATGACTATGTGGACACCGGCCTTTTTTCCGACCACCGCAATACCCGTCAGCGGGTCCGGGAGCTGGTTGCGGACAAGGATTTCCTCAACCTCTATTGCTACACCGGCGCCTTCACCATCTATGCGGCCAAGGGCGGAGCCCGTTCCACCCTGTCCGTGGACCGGTCGGAAACCGCCATCCAATGGGTGGGGGAAAATCTGGAACTCAATGGATTGGACGGGCCGGAACATGTTCAGATCCAGAAGGATACCCTGGATTTTCTCCGGGACACCGCCGACCAGGGCCCGTCCTTTGACGTGGCCGTGGTGGATCCCCCCTCTTACTCCACCACCCGCTCCCGGGAATTCCACTTTGACATCGCCCGGGACCATGCCCCCATGCTCAACGGCGTTTTCCATCGCATGCGGCCCGGGGGAGTGGTCTTCTTCTCCACCAACCACCAGAATTTCACACTCCACCTGGAAAAATTGGCCTGGAAGGATGCCCGGGAAATCACCCATGAAACCATACCGGAAGATTTTCAAAGCAAGCGGAAACAAATCCACCGCTGCTGGGAGATTCGCATGGGGTGACCCGCTTCGACCCATTTGAAGACCGGAGCTGCCGGGAGATCCGCAACCAATTGTCCCAGGGCTTCCTCAAGGCCCTGGAATGCCGGGAACTCTTCCCCCTGGAACAGGCCAGGAAGGCATTGGCAGAACAGGGCGCCCCTGCACCCTTCCAGCTTGCCTGGATGGATGAACGCATGGCCCGCTACCACTGGGTCCTCTCCCGCCCCCTCACGGCATTGGACACCCCCCTGGCCACGGCGGCCCTCCTCTGGGATGCCCAATTATTTTACGAATGCCACGAATGGCTGGAAGAGATCTGGTTAGACCTTAAAGGTGAAGAAAAAAAGGCGGTCCAGGGCTTGATCCGGGCCGCCGGGGCCTATGTCTTTGTCCAGGCCCATCGCATGGAAACCGCCCAAAAAACCGCCCGCAAGGCCCATGCCCTCATCCGGGATCACCGGGAATGGATCCCGGCGGTTTTCCAACCCCGCCTCCTCATGGAAAAGCTGGATCCCCTGGATCCATCGCCCCCCTGCCTCACCCGGGAAAAGCCCCCCGCCATTAAAGGATAACCCGAACATTTCGCTTTGCCTCTGCACCAAGGTGCCACGCCTTCCAAAGCAAATTGTCATGATATTTACGGATGGAGGGGGGAAGCCGCAGCCTGCAACAAGGCCCGGGCCGAATTGATTTCCCTTCCGGGAATCCCCATGACCTCTGCGGCGGCCTGGAATGCCAAGTCCGCAGTCTCTCCATTCTCCCGGATATCCTTTAGGGCGTAAGCACCCCTGGATTTGGACAACTTCTGTCCATCCCGGCCCAGGATCAAACCATGGTGGATAAAGGTAGACGCCTGGAATCCCTTAAAGCCAAAGAGGTC
>JAKSBM010000318.1 GCA_022361135.1 Desulfobacterales bacterium
AAAAGGACGGGACCCAGATGGATGTCCTCCTCTCCTGCTATGGAGTGAGGAACCAGCGGGGGGAAGTCATTCGTTCCCTGGCCGTCTCCGTGGACGTCACCGAAAAGAACAAAACCCAGCACGCCCTGCAATTGGCCAAGGAAAAACTGGCCCGCTACTCCCACAACCTGGAGGAGCAAGTCAAACAACGGACCGTCCAGCTGGAGAATGCCCAGGAAAAGCTGAAAAACCTATCCAAAAACATCATCGCCTCCCAGGAACGGGAAAAGGAACAAACCGCCCGGGAGCTCCACGACCACCTGGGACAGGTGCTCACGGCCCTGCGAATTGATGCCGTCTGGCTGGAGCAAAACCGCATCGGCATGGAAGCCCTGGCCCGGGAACGGGCCCACCACATGAGCCGCCTCATCGACAACACCATCGACGATGTCAGGGACATGGCCCACCGCCTCCGCCCCCGGGCCCTGGACGACCTGGGCCTGGTGGACGCCCTGGACGCCATGGTTTCGGACTTTGAACGCCGCTCCAATGTCTCCTGCGTCTTCCACCACGACGGGGTGCCGGAAACCGATAAAACCCTGGCCACCGCCCTCTACCGCATCTGCCAGGAGGCGGTGACCAATGCCCTGCGCCACGCCGCTGCCTCAACCATCCTGGTGGAATTATGCTACAACGCCGACCACCTCATCCTCACCATCACCGATGACGGCTGCGGATTTGACCCGGAGAAACTAAAGGGAAAACGGGGATTCGGCTTGGAGGGCATGGGGGAACGGGCCAATCTGGTGGGGGGACGTTACACCCTGTCCACGGCACCGGGCAAGGGCACCCGCATCCGCTGCAAGGTAACAATGAAAGGAATCCCATGATCAAGGTATTATTGGCCGACGACCACAGCATTGTCCGGGAAGGATTACGTCGGGTCCTGGAAGACAGCCTGGAAATCCAGGTCATTGCCGAAGCCTCCGACGGGGAGGAAGCCTTTGACCTGGCCATGGAAAAACGGCCTGAGGTAGCCGTGGTGGACATTTCCATGCCCGGACTGGACGGGCTGGAGGTGGTCAGCCGCATGCAGGCCTATTGCCCGGAAATCCCCGTCCTCATCCTCACCATGCACGACGAGGCCCAATATGTGATCCGGGCCCTGGAAGCCGGTGCCATGGGCTATGTCACCAAGCAATCGGCCCCGGAACAATTGGTGGCTGCGGTGAAGAAACTCCACCAGGGGGGACGATATCTCACGGAAAAGGCCAGCGAAGCCCTGGCCCTGCGCCTCATCCGGGGAACCCAGGGCCAGGATCCCACGGAATCCCTCTCCCTGAGGGAACTCCAGGTTCTGCGAAAACTGGCCACGGGCAGCACCAATCGAGAGATTGCCACCTCCTACAATATCAGCGTCAAAACCGTGGACACCTATCGGTCCCGCATTTTGAAAAAATTAAATCTGAGGAATAATTCAGACCTTTCCCGATATGCCATCCAGAACAGGCTGGTGGAACTCTGATCCGGAAAGGAAAATGGGAATGGCTTCGACCTACCCCTTTTGATTCAGGGCATCAAAATTTTCAAACACCCGATCCAGGGTACGCCGACACTGCTCCATCTCTTCGGGTGAAATCCCGGCCTCGGCTTCGGTGAGCATCTCCTCCACCAGGCCGGAGAGGTCCGAACGAAGTTCCTTGGCCTTGTGGGTGAGGTATACCAGATTGCTCCGCTTGTCCGCCCGGTCCGGGACCCGAAGGACCACATTCTTCTTTTCCAGGGAGTTGAGCAACCGGGTGATGGCGGCCTTGTCCTTGACGGCCAGCCGGGAGAGCTCCTGCTGGGTGAGGCCGTCCTGGCGGTAGAGGTGAATGAGGATACTCCACTGCTCATAGCTGATATCAAACCCGGCGTCGGCGAATTTCTTGGAGAGACGCTTGACGATGGCCCGGGAGGTCCGGCCCACCAGATAGCCAATGGAGGCGTCGATGAGGCGATGGTAGTTTTCCATGGTGTGAGATCCAAATTGGTTGACTATGCAACGATTTAAGTAAAATTGTATCCTACCCCAGGCCATGGAATCTGGCAAATAAAAAAATCCATGGGAATCGGTTTGATTCCCATGGATTTAGCGACGGGGGAGCCCCCTGTGCAGTAGTTCTAAATCATCCTTCCGACTAGGCGGCCCGCTTCAGGTATTTCACCCAGATACCGGAGAGGAACCAGGCATAGGCCCAGGTGCCGAAGAAAATGGCCACAAAGGCTTTAATAATGTCCATGGAACTGCCGTCCAGGCTGAATCCGGGCACATATCCAAAAAGGATGGGGCCCAGGTAGAGGAATTTGGCAAATTTAAAACTGGTAAAGGCCGTTTTCCACATGTTGGCCTTGGCAATGGTGGCCCCGGCAAAGGCGGCGATGCACACCGGCGGGGTGATATTGGAGTCCTGGGAGAGCCAATAAACGATCATGTGGGCGGCGATTTCATTCACCCCCAGATGGGTGAGGGCGGGCACGGCCACCACGGCGGTGATGAGGTAGGCCGCAGTCACGGGAACCCCCATGCCCAGAACCAGGGAGGCCAGGGCCACCAAAAGGATGGTCAGCAGCAGGGAGCCCCCGGCCAGTTCAATCATGATGTCGGCAAAGGTGAGGACCAGGCCGGAAAAGGTGAGGACCCCGATGATGATGCCGATGACCCCCACGGTGGCCCCGATCTTCAGGCTGTTTTCCGTTCCCTGGCGGGCGGCCGCGATGAATTCTTTGGGTCCGATGCGGGTCTCCTTGCGGGCCCAGGAAATGGCGATGCAGGAAAGCAAGCCGATGATGGCGGAATACCCCGGAGAGAAGCCGTAGAGCATGAAAATGGTGATGACGATGAGGGGGAGGGTGTAAAACCATTGTTTCCTAAAAATTTCCGAGGCGGAATGCTCGCTCTTTTCCCCCACAATATTGTCCTTCTTGGCCTCGTAGTGGACCATACAGAAGACGGATAGAAAATACATCAAGGCCGGAAAGATGGCCACCAGCATGATCCGGGAGTAAGGCACCCCGGTGAGCTCGGCCATGATAAAGCCCCCTGCCCCCATGATGGGGGGCATGAACATGCCGCCGATGGAAGCAGCCGGTTCAATGCCGCCGGCCACGTGGGGTTTGAATCCGGCCCGCTTCATCATGGGAATGGTGAACATCCCCGTGGACACCGTATTGGCAATGGCAGAGCCGGAGATGGAGCCGAAAAGCCCCGAGGCAATCACCGACACCTTGGCCGGACCACCGATCTTATGGCCCACGGCCGCCAGGGGCCAATCGATGAAAAATTTCTGGGCCCCGCATTTTTCCAGGAAGGCCCCGAAGAGGACGAACAAAATCACATAGGTGGCCAATACATTGGCCATGATGCCAAAGACCCCGTCACTCTTGTAAAAAATACTGATGCACAGCTCGGTGAAGGGCGCTCCGGCATGGGAAATCAGGTCCGGGGCATATCCCCCATAGACCCCGTAGATGAGCATGAGGGAGCCCAGGATGACAAAGACATTGCCCACCACCCGGCGGGCCAGCTCAATGCCGATGAGAACCCCGATGACGGCGAAGACCATGTCGGTCTGGGTTTCGGCACCGGTGCGATAATTGATGGTTTCAAATAAAACCATCCAATAGCCTATGGAGACCACGGAAAGGAGAATGAGTAGGTAATCCACCACCCGCCCGATCTTGGACTTGGACTTGTACAGGAGGAAGACGAGGATATAGGTGATGATCACATACACCCCCCTGTGATATTGGGTGGCCATGGGCTGTACCACGGCGGCCCAGGAATAAAATACAACCAGGATTACCGAACAGATATCAAAGAAAATCTGTTCATATCGATTCAGTTTATCATACACGGTGCGCCTTCCTCTGGGATTTGGCTAACCCGGATATTTGTACTCTGGATGGGACAAAGACCTCGCAGATCAAGTCAGTTCATCCCCTGGAAGATCCGGGTTAAGGGTTTCATATTGACGGAAAATCCCGGGCAGGCCAGGCTGCCCGGGATCACTACTCAGTGATAATGATTCGGGATTACAGGATCCCCTTTTCCTTCCAGAATTTCTCAGCACCCGGATGGAAGGGGGTAACGATGCCCATGGCACCATTTTCAATGCTCATGTTCTTAAAGGTACTTTTCTGGGCCTTCATGTGGGCCAGACCTTCGTCGGAGAAGACCATGGAGAGCATCTTGTATACGGTGTCGGCGGATACCTTGGAGTTGGCAACCCAGAGGGTGGAGTCCTGGAAAGAAGGCGCGTCATAGGCAACGCCCTTGTAGGTGTTGGCCGGGACGGCCAGCTTGGCGAAATAGGGATATTTGTCATAGAAGCCGGAGGACTTGGCGTCGGCATCCAGGTTCACCAATTCGATGTCGTTGGTCTGGGCGGCCATGATCACGGCACCGGAGGGGAAGGCAGTGAAAAGCCAGAAGGCATCCAGCTGCTTGTTGCCGAAGGCCTGGGCCGCATCGTTGTAGCCCATGGCGTTGCGTTCGATTTTATCCCAGATCCCCATGTGGGAGAAGAAGAGTTCGCAATTGGCAAAGGCGCCGGAACCGGCATTGCCCACGCCCACTTTTTTACCCATCAGATCCTTCACACTCTTAATACCGGAACCCTGGCGAACCACCAACTGGGCCGGAGCACCATAGAGCCAAGCCACGGCCAGGACATCTTCATATTTTTTGGGATCGTTTTTCATCATCCCGTTGCGGCCCTGGTAAACATGGCCGGAATAGACCACACTCATCTGCTGGCGGCCCGCATTGGTCTTTCTCAGGTTTTCAGTGGAGCCGCCGGAAGACTGGGCCTGGACCTTGAATTCCTTAACCGCTTTCATGGGTTTATAGACCTGTACGGCATTGGCAACCACCTGGAAAGTACCGCCGGCGGGGCCGCCGCCAAAGACAATACGTTCCTTTTTGGCAAAGGCAGACTGGCAAAAGGCCATGGAGACGATGGCAATGAAAGAGATAATGGCAAATTGTCTGAACTTCATGGAATCCTCCTTATGGGTAAATAAATGAATACTGCAACATTGGATCGATTGCCACGGTACCAAGGCCGACACCCGCCTTCAATTGGAGGATTTCTGATTTGCCTGTAGTAATTTTTCTTACAAGGAGGGTTCCACGGGAATTGTGAAACCCTGTGAAGGCAAGTTCTACCCCGGGAAAAGACAGGTTATGGGAAATGGACGGCGCATTCTCAAAAATATCGTCTTCCCCCATGGAAGGGTTTTCTCCCCATGCGGTTGGCTCTCGGGTTTGCCAATCACGCCAGTTGGATCAGGGGATGGAGGATGGATCAGATGATGGGGGAAGGAGGAATTGGGGCGGG
>JAKSBM010000059.1 GCA_022361135.1 Desulfobacterales bacterium
ACCTGGATGAATTGGGGGTCCTGGATGAAAGGACCCTGGCCGTTCACCTGCTTCAACTCCGGAAGGGGGATCTGGACATCTTGGCCCGGCGCAGCTGTGCCATCTGTCTCTGCCCCCGGAGCAATGTAAATCTCCACGGGCGGTTGCCCCGGGTGGCGGAGATGTTGAAGGCAGGATTGAAACCCGCCCTTGGCACCGATAGCCTGGCCTCCTGCGAATCCTTGAAAATCCGTGATGAAATGGCATACCTGGCCAAGCGATTTCCCGGGATTCAGCCCCGGGATATTCTGGACATGGCCACCTGCAACGGGGCCCGGGCACTGGGCGTGGATGCCCATTACGGAGACCTTTCTGTGGGAAAGCGATCTGAGTTTTTATATGTCAACACCGGGGCCAAGGGCCCCGATAGTTTATTGGAAAGTATAATCCACCATGTCTAAAGTGAAATTGGGAAAAATAACCTATATTAACGCCTCCCCGGTCTACTACGGCCTGGATGAGGATGCCCGCAGGGGCGCCAATCCGGAATGGCTGGAAATGGTGCCGGACGTGCCTGCGGCATTGAATCGAAAAATCCTGGCCGGCGAGGTGGATATCAGTCCCATTTCCGCCGCCTTTTACGCCATGCACCACGAATCCTTGTTATTGGTGCCGGATTTTTCCATCTCCTGCCATGGGCCGGTATTGTCCGTGATCTGCGCCAGCCGTGTTCCCTTGGCTGAGTTGGATGGAAAGAATGTCCTTTTCTCCAAGGAGTCGGCCTCCGGAGCTTCCTTCTTTAAAATGATTTTTTCCACCCAGGGTATCCAGCCCCAATTCCAGGTGGGGCCGGTGGGGGATATGGATGGGATTGATTCGGAGGTGGATGCGGTTGTGGTCATCGGAGACGATGCCCTGACCCAGCCCTGGGAGACCCGGTTTCCCCATCGCATAGACCTGGGCCAGGCCTGGCTTGAGATGACGGGGCTGCCCTTTGTCTTTGCCGTTTGGGCCATTCGCCGGGAGTTTGCCCGGAAGTTTCCGGAACGGGTCAATGAGGTGATTCGCCTTTTAAATGCTTCCCGCAGGGCCGGGGATGCCCACATGGACGTGGTGGTGGATGCCGGACAACGGCGTTTGGGATTGAGCCGGGCCCGGATTCGGGAGTACTATGATCATCTTTACTGCGACCTGGATTCGGAAAAGGAAAAGGGTATGGCCCTGTTTTTTGACTCCCTCTACCGGGAAAAAATATTAGAGACGCCGGCCCGGATCACCTATTTTCAATATTAAAATCGGTTTATAAATCCTGTTCAGGCAGATTCCCAATGGCGTCTGCCTGTTTTGTTTTTTTGGGAGCACTTTGATCCGTTCTCCATTGAAACTCCGTTAATATTCAATGTCTTGCCCTTGAAATAGCCCTTGACTTGGGCGACTCTTTTTCCTACAAAAGATGGGTACCATTCCTTATTATCCTTATTGTTTTATAGGTGAATTACAGGTGCTGCGGCCGATGGTTGTGTCGGTGGCAGGCGTGACGGGCTGCCGTGGCAGCTTTTAATCCGCATCAACCCATAATGGCAAAAGGAGATCTTGCATGGAAGACAAGAACAGGCGGAATTTCATTAAGCAGGTTGGCATGGGGGCTGCGACGGCAGGTGCTGTGGGAATGGCTGGTATTCTCAGTTCCTGCAGTGACTCAAAACAAGAGGCCCAGACCCAGGAGGCCGCTCCCAAAGCTGCTGCCGCACCGGCGGTGTCCAAATCCAAACCCATTGAATGGAAAATGGTCACCACCTGGCCCCCCCATTTCCCCATGCTGGGGGAGGGTGCTGATAATCTGGCCAAATGGGTGGAGGAAATGAGTGATGGCCGCCTGAAAATCAAGGTGTACGGTGGTGGTGAGCTGGTTCCGCCCCTGGGGGTTTTTGATGCGGTGAGCCAGGGAACGGCGGAGATGGGCCATGGGGCCGCCTATTATTGGGCGGGTAAATGCCCGGCATCCCAGTTTTTTGCTGCGGTTCCCTTTGGGTTCAATGCCCAGGCCATGAATGCCTGGCTCTATTCCGGCGGCGGCATGGATCTCTGGGAAGAGGTCTATTCCCAATTCAATCTCAAACCCATGGTGGCCGGTAACACCGGTGTGCAAATGGGGGGATGGTTCAACAAAGAAATCAACTCCATGGATGATCTCAAGGGCTTGAAGATGCGGATTCCGGGGTTGGGGGGCAAGGTCCTGGCCAAGGCCGGTGGCAATGCCGTCCTTGTGGCCGGTGGGGAGATTTACACCAATCTGGATCGTGGGGTCATCGATGCCACGGAATGGGTGGGCCCCTTCCATGATTTAAAGATGGGATTCTACAAGGCGGCCAAGTATTATTATTATCCGGGATGGCATGAAAATGGAGCCGCCTTGGAATTGATGATTAACCTGGATGCCTGGAAATCCCTGCCCGAAGATCTCCAGTCCATTGTGGAAGCGGCTGCGGCCCGGGCCAATATCTGGATGCTGTCCGAGTTTGAGGCCAAGAACAATGGGGCGCTTAAGGAATTGGTCAATGTCCACAAGGTGGAGTTGAAACAATTTCCCGAGCCGGTGCTCAAAGAGTTGAAACGCCTTTCCCGTGAGGTGCTGGAGGAAGTGGCCAATTCGGACCCGGCCAGCCGGAAGGTCTATGATTCCTTCCTGGCCTTCCAGGAAAATATCGTTGACTGGAACCGGGTCACCGAAGAGGAGTACCAGAAGTTTAAGAATTTTTAATCCGGAAATCTGATTCTATAAGATAGTATCCCCTTGGTGCGTGGCGTTTGCACCAAGGGGATTTGTATTTACAGGAGACGGGCTGGCAAACAGGTCACGGTTTCCGGGAAGAGGAAGATCAGGGTCAATCCGATGAGCTGGATGATGACAAAGGGGATGATGCCCCGGTAGATGTCCATGGTTCTCACCGTGGGCGGGGTGACCCCCTTGAGATAGAAGAGGGCAAAGCCAAAGGGCGGGGTGAGGAAGGAGGTCTGGAGGTTCACGGCGATGAGTACGGCCAGCCAGAGGGAATCCACCCCCATGCTGACCATGATGGGGGCCAGGACCGGGACATGGATGAAGGTGATCTCAATGAAATCCAGGAAAAAACCGGCAATGAAGATAATGGCCATGACAATGAGGAGAACCCCCCATTTCCCGAAGGGGAGGGCGGCAATGAGTTCCCGGACCAATTCATCTCCGCCCAGTCCCCTGAAGACCAGGCCCAGGGTGGTGGCTCCCACCAGAATGATGAAGACCATGCAGGTGAGCCGGGTGGTGGCGTCCATGACCTCCCTTACGATGGTGAGGTTGAACCGGCCGTGGATGAGGGTGAGCAGGGTGGCCCCCACCGCCCCCACGGAGGCGGCTTCCGTGGGCGAGGCAATGCCGGCGAAAATGGATCCCAGGACAGCGGTCATGAGAACCAGGGGCGGAATCAGGGCTTTGGTTACCTTGAGGGCTAGATCCCGGGGAGCCATATCTCCCATGATTTTGGGATCAGCTGGTGGGGCCCATTCCGGTTTGATCCGGGCGATAAGAAGTACATAGATCATATAAAGGAGAACCAGGATCAGGCCGGGGATGATGGCCCCCACAAAAAGATCCCCCACGGCCACATTCATGATGTCCCCCAA
The DNA here is from genome assembly GCA_022361135.1 of Desulfobacterales bacterium. The sequence continues at coordinate 3,640 of JAKSBM010000059.1, forward strand.
TAGAACCAGGACAATGCTGGGGGGGATGATCTGTCCCAGGGTGCCGGAGGCGGCCACGGTGCCGGCGGTGAGTCGTTTATTGTAATTGTTGCGCAGCATGGTGGGCACGGATAAAAGGCCCATGGTGACCACGGTGGCGCCCACGATGCCCGTGGACGCTCCCATGAGGGCGCCCACAAAGATCACCGATGCGGCCAGCCCGCCCCGGATTCGACCAAAGACCCGGGCCATGGCTTCCAATTACTCTTCGGCCAGTCCTGATTTTTCCCGCATCACCCCCATGTAGATGAAGAGGGGGACGGCCATGAGGCTGAAATTGGTCATGGTCCCCCAAATGCGGATGGGCATGAGCTCGAAAAAGTCCAATCCCAGGTTGGCCAGACCGAAGAAAAGGGAAACACCGCCAATGGTGAAGGCCACGGGATATCCCAAAAGGAGAAGGGCAAACACCGATGCAAACATGATCAGGGACATGTATTCATGGATCCATTCCATTATTTGTCCCTCCCCGGATGGCCGCAGATGATGAGCAGGTTTTTGGCAATCTGGGAGAACCCCTGGATGATGAGCAGGACAAAGCCTGCGGGGATCATGGCCTTGAGCAGGTAGCGGGCCGGCAGGCCGCCGGGGTCGGGGGAAACTTCCCCCACGGCCCAGGAGTTAAGGACAAATTTCTGGGTGGATAGGATGATGACCAGGGCAAAGGGAAAGAGGAGGAAAAGGGTACCCAGCAGGTCCACCCAGGCCTTGGTTTTGGGGCTGAATCGGATGAAGAGGATGTCCACCCGGACATGGCCTTCCTGTTTCAGGGTATAGGCCGCCCCCAGGAGGAAAATCAGGGCAAAAAGGTGCCACTCCAATTCCTGGAGGGCCACATTCCCCTGGTTAAAAGCGTAACGCATGATGGTGTCGTAGAAGACAACCAATACCATGAGGGTGGTGAGCCAGCCGGTGAGGGCTCCGGTCTTCTGACTCAGGGCATCTATCCATTTGCTAAAGCGGTCCAGCATCTCCATGGGCTTCTCCTTTGTGGGGTGTTAACGCTAAAGGGCTGTTGTCAACAGTCAACGGTTCAGCATGGGGTGCTTTGGGGCGCCGGTGCGGGATGTCCGGGAAATTCTTCCCGGTGGAACTCAACGGGGCAGGCGAAAGGAAAAGGTGGTGCCGTCCTTGGGAGAGGAGCGGAAATTCACCTTGCCCTTGAGGTATTCTTCCCCAAATAACTTCATGGAATAGGTGCCCAGGCCTCGGCCGGGTTCGGATTTCCGGCTGAAATGGCGCTGGAAGATGCGCTTTTGGATGGGGGTGGGGATGTGGGCGGTGTTGTGGACGTTCCAGGTGACTTGCTCTGCATCGGCCTCCACCCGGATTTGAATGGCACTGCCCATGGGGGTGGCCTCCAGGGCATTGATGACCATGTTGCACAGGACTTTGGAAACCAGCATGGTGTCGGTCTCCAGGCTGATGCTCTGCCTGGGCCATTCTTCATGGATTTCTTTGCCAAAGGCGGCCTTGTGGCCGTCAATGGTCGTGTGGAGCATGTGGCGGATATCTTCCAATTCCACAATGCGGCCCACGGGATTGTATTCGGTGATGCGGTTTTTTGAAAAATTTTTCTGGAGATCGACCTCGCCCATGAGGCGTTCGATGCTGTCGTTGAGAAATGCGATGTCTTCGTCAAAGGGTTTTTTGAGTTGGAGAAGCTGGGCACTGCCGTAGAGTGCGGTCAGGGAATTGTTGATGTCGTGGAAAAAGACCCGTTCCAAATTGGCCCAGAACTGCTGCCGGGTGATGTCCTGGGCATAGACCAGAATCCATTTTGTTTTTTTGAGAACCACCGGCTTTGCCTTGATCTTCAGGCATATGTCCGATCGGCTGCCTTCCCGATCCGATATCAGGGCACAGATTTCTTCCCTGAATTGGTCCGGCTCCATGCCCATGGCGGCCCGGATGGCGATGTTGGCCCCGCAGGAAACGCAATAATCCGTGGTGCCGCAGCCGTCGGGTTTTTTGTCGGCATGGATGCATTTCATGCTTTGGCCCAGGCGAAACCCCAGCACCTCTCGGACATCCTCAATGCCGAGTTCCTTTAAAAAAGCATGGTTTACGGTGACGATCTGGCGGTCCTGGTCCAGGACAACCAGAAGTCCGGCCGCCGTTTTGAGGAGGGTGTCCATGAGGGGGTGGTGACTGATTTTTTCAACCTGGCTGTTTCCGGAGCGTACATTGAACAGATTCGACATCTTTCCTATCCCTGGAATAACAATGTTGAATAAATAAAGCGAACCCCAACTGCTTTGGGGGGTACCCCCGTTGGGTGTCGCCAAGATGGTAAATTGGAATATATCGGTTCTGCGCAGCTAAAAAACTATCCAACCATTTATGCTGATTTGGACTTAATTTTCAATGTTTATCTTGGATTTTAATAAAAAAATATGGGGAGGGAAGGGGGAGTAGAAATAAAAAACCCCCGGTGAAATTCACCGAGGGGTTTTGACAACGATTGTCAACTTTTTCCTATTTTGGAGTTTTAAGAAACTCTTGAAACCCTTGTAAATAGGTGGTCGGGATGAGAGGATTTGAACCTCCGGCCCCTTCGTCCCGAACGAAGTGCGCTACCAGACTGCGCTACATCCCGACTCAAGAAGACAAGAATAGATATACTATACCATTTGAAATGTCAAATTATAAAATACGTTCTTTTATAATTGTTGCTTCCCGGGCCGGACCAACGGATACGATCTTCACGGGGACGCCGGAAAGTTCTGTAATGCGATCCAGATATTTACGGGCATTTTCCGGCAGTTCATCATAGGTCTGGGCATCCCGGGTGGAGGATTTCCAGCCGGGGTGTGTTTCATATACCGGTGTGCAGTTTTCAAGGGTCTTGATTTCCGCGGGGAAGTCCTTGATTTCGGTGCCTTCGTATTCGTAGCCGGTGCAGATTTTAATTTCGTCCAGCTCGTCCAGAACGTCCAACTTGGTGATGGCCAAGCCGGTGAGGCTGTTGAGGCGGGCGGCATTTCTCAGGATTACCATGTCCAGCCATCCACATCTTCTTTTCCGGCCGGTGGTGGCGCCGAATTCTGCGCCGGTTTTCTGGATCTGATCCCCGATTTCGTCAAAGAGTTCCGTGGGGAAGGGGCCTTCGCCCACCCGAGTGGTGTAGGCCTTTACAATACCGATGATTTCGTTCAGGTCCTTGGGACCCAGACCGGAACCATTGGCGGCATTCCCGGAAACCGTGGAAGAGGAGGTGACAAAGGGGTAGGTCCCGTGTTCAATGTCCAGGTGGGTGCCCTGGGCCCCTTCAAAAAGAATGGTCTTTCCGTCTTCCATGCCTTCGTACAGGGAAACGGAAACATCTGAAATATAGGGAAGCAGACGATCCCGGATCTTCATGATCTGTTCAATCACCATCTCCGGATCCACGGTTTCTGCGTTGAAGTATTCCTTCAGGTAGAAGTTCTTTTCCACCAGGATGTTGGTGACCTTGTTTTTAAAGAACTCCACATCCAGAAGATCTGAGAAGCGGATGCCACGACGGGTGGCTTTGTCTTCGTAGCAAGGGCCGATGCCCCGGCCTGTGGTTCCGATTTTCACGTCCCCTTTTTTGGATTCACGGGCTTTGTCGATTTCCTGGTGATAGGGCATGATCAGGTGGGCCCGGTTGGAGATCTTGAGCATCTCGGGAGAAACATCAATCTGGTTCTCAATGAGATAGTCGATTTCATCGAGAAGGACAAAGGGATCCACGACCACGCCGTTGCCGATGAAGCATTTTTTCTGCTGGATAATGCCGGAGGGAATCAAGTGGCTGATGATTTCCTTTCCATTGACCACCATGGTATGGCCGGCGTTGTTGCCGCCCTGGAAGCGGACCACGTAATCTGCGTGTTCGCTGAGCAGGTCTACGATTTTTCCCTTGCCTTCATCTCCCCATTGGGTTCCGATGATTACTGTATTTGCCACTATTTGCTCCTTTTATTTCGAAAAAAGCCTTTAATCAGGTTTCGTGTTATCTCTTCACAGACCCCGGATGTCACATCCAGGCGGTGGTTGAGCCGGGGGTCGTCGGCCATCTCGTACAACGAGTGGACCGCCCCCCATTTGGGGTCGCCGGCACCAAAGACCAGTCGCTTTATCCGCGCATGGATAATGGCGCCCATGCACATGATGCAGGGTTCAATGGTAACGTATAAGCTGGCGCCTGTCAGTCGGTAATTGTCGATGGTTTGAGCCGCCATTCTCAAGGCGTTGATTTCGGCGTGACTGGTGGGATCGTTGGTAGAGATGGGCTGGTTAAAGCCCTGGCCGATGACCCTGTCATTGTCATCCACCACAACCGCCCCCACCGGGACTTCGTCCATGGCCTCTGCCCGTTTTGCCTCTTTGATGGCAAGCATCATATAAAATTGATCATCCATAACCAGCCTATACTTATATAGAGCTTTTACGGCAAGGTCAAACATTTCCATGGGAGACGGGGCAATTTCCCTTTTCTCCGGCGGGACTTCCAATTTGTCCAAGTTCTGGATAAAATGGAAATTATGGAGTCCGGGGTGAAATAAGTTAAAATTTTCCAAACAAACTGCTTGTATTCCTGAAACGCCTCTGGTATAACCTCCAAGTCTTTTTCGGAGCGCCTGTAGCTCAGCTGGATAGAGTATCTGACTACGAATCAGGGGGTCGCAGGTTCGAATCCTGCCAGGCGCGCCACCCTAAAAAAGACAAGCGTTAAAGAGGCTCTTTTGGATTTTCCAAAAGGGCTTTTTTGCGTTTGGGGAATCCATGTCTGCACATGGTCCTTTTTCAATGCATCCATGTCCTTTTTTTGCCTTGCAATTGCTTCCTTAATTCATTATTGCCCATGGAGAGTTTGTTGATGAATGTGAATTTTGAATGGAGGCGGTGAACCATGGCATTGTGGCTGGTAAGGGGCGGACGGGCCGGAGAATATGAAAATCGCTTTCTTGCGGAGAATAGGATCTATATCACCTGGGACGGGTTGTCCCCGGATCTTTCAAAACTGAATTCCCGGGAGGATCTTTCCGATATCTTAAATGAGATTTATCCAGATTCGAAAAAGGGGACCATCAGAAATTGGAATAGCCAGATCTGGCCCTTTGTCAACGAGATGAAGCCCGGAGATTGGGTGGCCCTTCCCAGGAAGAAAAAATCCGTGATCTATTTCGGGAAGATTACCGGGAAATATGAGCACGATCCCAAGGCGGAAGACCCCTATTACCATTCCCGCACCGTGGAATGGTTTGCCCAGGATATCCCCAGGTCCAACTTTGACCAGGACATCCTTTATTCCATGGGGGCCTTCATGACCATTTGCCGAATCTCAAAAAATGATGCCGAAGCCCGCATCAAGGCCATGGCCGCCAACCACTGGAAAACAAAATCAGTCCCATTGCCGGACAATGGGAATACGCAACCGGATGAATCCTCCTCCTCTGTGGATTATGAACAGCTCACCCGGGACCAGATCGCCAATTATATTATTCGAAAATTCAAGGGCCACGGCATGACCCGGCTTGTCGAAGCCATCCTCAAAGCCCAGGGCTATACCACCTTCATGAGCCCGGAAGGCCCGGATAAGGGCGTGGATATCCTGGCCGCCCCGGATGCATTGGGATTTGGTTGTCCCAAAATCTGTGTCCAGGTGAAAACCACGGATACCCCCATGGATCGCCCCACCCTGGATCAGCTCATCGGCACCATGCAGAACGTGGGGGCGGACAAAGGGTTGTTTGTCTCCTGGAATGGGTTCAAGTCCAGTGTGGACCGGGAGGTCCCCATTCAGTTTTTCAGGGTGCGCCTTTGGGATCAGGCCGAAGTCATTAACCAGTTGCTCACCCACTATGACAAACTCCCTGAGGAGATCCGGGCCGAGATCCCATTAAAGAGGATGTGGGCCTTGGCTTTGGAGGGGGAATAAAAAATGGATTCCAACCCCGGGATGTGATACTTCAGGCC